>JAEZEM010000273.1 GCA_023417745.1 Pseudomonadota bacterium | reverse complement strand
CTGCCCTGTCGCGGACAGCGCACCCACACCAATTCGCGTACCCGCAAGGGGCCGCGTCGCGGCGTGATGGCCAAGAAGAAGAAGTAACCTTTCGCGGACGCGTTTTAGTGCGTCCGCTGCAACACGGCAACACGCCCCAAACGGGCTTTTTGGAGATACGCGTATGGCGAAACCGCGCCGCACCGGCAAAAAGGAACGCAAGAACATTCCCGTGGGCGTGGCCCACATTCAGGCCACGTTCAACAATACCATCGTGACCTTCACCGATCAGAAGGGCAACGTGGTCAGCTGGGCCACCTCCGGTGGGGCTGGTTTCAAGGGGTCGCGCAAGTCCACCCCGTTTGCCGCCCAGGTCGCCGCCGAGAACGCCGCGCGCAAGGCCCAGGAAAACGGCATGCGCACCGTCGGCGTTCTGGTCAAGGGGCCGGGGTCCGGACGTGAGGCCGCCATGCGCGCCATTCACAACGCCGGGTTCAAGATCAGCTACATCCGCGATATTACGCCCATCCCCCACAACGGCTGCCGTCCGCCCAAGCGGCGTCGCGTCTAGTTGGAGCGGATGGCCGAGGGCACGGTTCCCTCGGCGGCACAGCGGTATTTTATACGACCAGGCCTCCAGACCGGGGCCTGGCTCATTATTCGGTCCCACCCGACGCAAATACGCCTCGGAGGACCGACACACGCGGGGATCAGGTCAAGAAGACCGCCCCGCGGCACATCGAGGAGGAACGACCTTGGCACGTTATACTGAAGCGAAATGCCGGATTTGCCGCCGGGAAGGGGCCAAGCTGTTTTTGAAGGGCGACCGGTGCTACACCGATAAGTGCGCTCACGAGCGCCGCCCTTACGCCCCTGGCCAGCATGGCCGCATCCGCAAAAAAATGAGCGACTACGCCGTCCAGCTGCGCGAAAAGCAGAAGACCCGCAAGATGTACGGCATTCTGGAAGAGCAGTTCCGCGACTACTTCAAGCGCGCCGACATGCAAAAGGGCGTCACCGGCGAAAACCTGCTTTCCGCCCTGGAGCGTCGCCTGGACAACACGATCTACCGCCTTGGCTTCGCGTCCTCGCGCAACCAGGCCCGGCAGCTCGTGCGGCACGGCCTTTTCACCCTTAACGGCCGTCGTGTGAACATCCCGTCCTTGCAGGTCAAGGTCGGCGACGTCATCGAAGTCCGTGAGCGCAACCGGCAGTCGCCCATCATCCTGGAAGCCCAGCAGGTCATCGCCCGTCGCGGCACCCCGGCCTGGCTTGAGGTTGAAGGCGAAAAGCTCAAAGGCAAGGTCATCGCGCTGCCCACCCGCGAGGACGTGCAGTTCCCGATCAACGAGCAGCTCATCGTTGAGCTTTACTCCAAGTAATCGGCAAAGACCCTTTGCCTAAGGTGACGCCATGTTGACTCGTAACGGCCAAAGGCTCATCAACTCCCGCAACTGGACCGAACTCGTCAAGCCCGAAGTCCTGGAAAAGGACCCGAGCTCCACCGAGACCTTCGGACGGTTCGTGTGCGAGCCCCTGGAACGCGGGTTCGGCACCACGCTCGGCAACGCCCTGCGTCGCGTGCTCCTGTCGTCCCTGCAGGGCGCGGCCATCGTCGCCGCCCGCATTGAAGGGGTGCAGCACGAATTTTCCACGATTCCGGGAGTCATTGAGGATGTCACCGAGATTATCCTCAATCTTAAACAGGTGCGGCTGGCCATGGCCACCGACGAGCCCCAGCGGCTTACCCTGCTTGCCAAGGAAAAGGGCGAAATTCGGGCCAGCGCCATTCAGGGCAATCATAACGTCTCGGTGCTCTCCGAGGACGTGCTGATCGCCACCCTTTCCGAAGACCGCGATTTCCGCATCGACCTCGAAGTGCGTATGGGCAAGGGCTACGTCCCGGCCGACATGCACGAGGGGCTCGAATCCGAAATCGGCCTGATCCTCCTGGATGCGAGCTTTTCGCCTGTAAAGAAGGTGGCCTACACCATCGAGCAGGCCCGTGTCGGCCAGATGACCAACTACGACAAGCTCGTGTTGGAACTCACCACCGACGGCTCCATCGCCCCTGAGGACGCCATTTCCTACAGCGCCAAGATCCTCAAGGATCAGCTCACGGTTTTCATCAATTTCGACGAGAAGGAATCTGAGGCGGAGAAGAATCGGCGTCGTGACGACATCGAGCTCAACCCCAGTCTCTTTAAAAGCATCGACGAACTTGAGCTCTCCGTGCGCGCCACCAACTGCCTGAAGTCCGCCAACATCCAGACCGTTGGCGAACTCATGCAGAAAACCGAACACGAGATGCTCAAGACCAAGAACTTCGGCAAGAAATCCCTTGAGGAAATCCGCCGGGTTCTCGAAGATATGGGTCTCGAATTCGGTATGCGCATCGAGAACTTCGACCAAAAATACCAGGAATGGCTCAAGAGGAAGCAGACCGATGAGGCATAACAAATCCGGACGCAAACTTGGCAGGACCGCCGCGCACCGCAAGGCCATGCTGCGCAATATGGCTCGTTCGCTGCTGATCCACGAGCGGATCCGCACCACCGAACACAAGGCCAAAGAGCTTCGCGGCGTCGTCGAGCAGCTTGTCACCCTGGCCCAGACCGACAGCGTTCACGCCCGTCGCATGGCCTACAAGGTGCTCGAAAACCACCAGCTCGTGGCCCGGCTCTTCAATGAGATCGGCCCGCGCTTCACCGGTCAGCCCGGGGGCTACACCCGCGTGGTCAAGATGAGCCTGCCCCGGGCCGGCGACTGCGCCGCCATGGCGATCATCGAGCTGACCAAACTGGCCGGGGCTGCCCCCGCCGCCCAGGAAGTGGCTTCCAAGGACGCTCCTTCCGAGGCCTAGAGCAGACATCGCCAAAGCAGGGCCCTTGGGGCCCTGCTTTTTTTTGACTGAATGGATCAGTTTTTTCGATAGGGGGTATAGCGATATGGATGTCCGCCGGCTCCAGGCCTTTGCCAAAGTCTATGAGCTGCGCAGTTTTTCCCGTGCCGGCGAAGAGCTGCTGCTGTCCCAACCGACGATCAGCGCCCATATTGCCGCCCTGGAAGAGGAACTCGAAACCCAGCTCTTCGACCGTCTTGGGCGGACCGTGTTGCCGACCCAGGCCGGCGATGTCCTCTACCGTTACTGCACCACCATCTTCACGCAGCTCGACCATGCCAAGGCCGACATCATGGCCCTGTCCGCCCGCGTGGCCGGCGAACTGATCATCGGCGGCAGCACCATTCCGGCCCACTACATCATCCCCCGCCTGGTGGCCCGCTACGTGGACGCCTATCCCGAGGTCCGGGTGGACCTGACCGGCGGCGACACCAGCGAGATCGCGCAAAAAGTGGCCGAGGGCACGGTGCATGTCGGCATCATCGGCGCGCCGGCTCCTTACCCGGAGCTGGTGAGCCTGCCCTATCTCGATGACGCCCTGGTGGTGGTCGCACCGGCCGCTCTGCCGCTGCCGGATCTGACCGGGGACGGCTGGCAGGACCGTTTGGCCAGGCTGCCCTGGATCATGCGAGAGCAGGGGTCGGGCACCCGCCAAACCCTGGAAGCGTCTTTTGCCAAGTGCGGGCTGGATCTGCGGCGCATCGCGCCGGTTTTGTTTGTCCATTCCTCCCTGGCCGTCCTGGAGTGCGTGGATGCCGGCCTTGGCGTAGCTGCGGTGTCCACCCTGGCCGCCCGGACCTATCTGGAACGGGGAACTGTGGTTGCGCTGGATGTGCCGCATCTCGACATGCGCCGCAGCTTTTATGTGGTTCACCACGCCAAGCGCTATTTGTTCCCGGCCTTGCGCTTTTTCCTCAAGATTTGCGGCTGCGTCTAGACAAACGTTCCCAGCCTCCCAACGCAAAGCGGCCCGCCCGGTTTCCCGGACGGGCTGCTTCCGTTTGTTTGCTGGCCGATTTGGTCTATTAACCGCCGATGAGCTGCATGGCCATCTTCGGCATGGAGTTGGCCTGGGACAGCATGGCCACCGCCGACTGGGTCAGAATCTGGTTGCGCACGAACTGGGTCATTTCCGTGGCCACGTCGACATCGGAGATCTGCGACTCGGCGGACTGGAGGTTTTCGGACTGGATCTGCAGGTTGGAGATGGTGTTCTCCAGGCGGTTCTGCAGGGCGCCCAGATTGGCGCGGATCTTATCCTTGGACACGATGGCGTGGGTGATGGCTACAAGGGCCTTCTGCGCCATTTCCTGGGTGGAGATGCTGCGGCCGTCGTGACCCGAGGCGGCGCCGATGCCCAGGCCGAAGGCCGAAGCAGTGGAGGTGCCGATCTGGACGTAATAGTAGTCTTCCGCCGATTCGTTGCCGGAACCGAAGTGCACCTTCATCTTGCCGGTGGAACTGAGGCCCGCGCCGCTGTGGTTGACGCCGGACAGGTTGCCGTTGAGCAGATAGATGCCGTTGAAGTCCGTGGCGTTGGCGATTCGGGTGATTTCCGAGGCCATGGCCTGGTATTCCGAGTCGATGATGAGGCGCTGATCCGAGGTGTAGGTGCCGGTGGAAGCCTGTTCGGCCAGTTCCTTCATGCGGATGAGCTTTTCGTCGACGACCTGGAGCGCGCCGTCCGCCGTCTGGATCATGGAGATGGCGTCATTGGCGTTGCGCACGCCCTGGTTGATGGCGGAGATGTCGGACCGCATGAGCTCGCGGATGGCGAGGCCGGCGGCGTCATCGGCGGCGGTGTTGATGCGAAGGCCTGAAGACAGTCTTTGGGTCGAAGTGGCCAGCGCGCCGTACGAGTTGGACAGGTTACGGGCGGCATTGGCGGCCATCATGTTGTGATTGATAACGAGCGACATGGCTTTTCCTCCTTGAAAAGTGTGTGCATCCAGCTTGTTTCCCATGAAGGCGAGAGCATCGCCGGCGGCATGGGGTGTTTTTGACGACT
>JAEZEM010000267.1 GCA_023417745.1 Pseudomonadota bacterium | reverse complement strand
AGTTTGTCTTCTCGGCTGGGGGCGTCTGTGCCCATCGTTTCACCCGCTTGTCGTACATGGCGCGTTTGAGACGGCTGATGCGGTCGATAAACAGCACCCCGTCCAGATGGTCGATCTCGTGCTGGAGACACACGGCGAGCAGCTCGTCGGCCTCAATGGTCAGGGGCTGGCCGGCCAGATCCAGGGCCGTGACCGTGACATTGGCGGCGCGGCGCACCTTGGTGCGGTAGCTGCGCACGGACAGGCAGCCTTCCTCGTCTTCCTGCTCGCCCGAGGCGGCGGTGATGACGGGGTTGACCAGGGTCATGAGCGCTTCGCGCTTGTCCGGACCGGACAGGTCCATGACGATGAGGCGCAGCGACGCGCCGACCTGGGGCGCGGCCAGGCCGATGCCCTGGTTGGCGTACATGGCCTCGGCCATGCCGGCGGCGAGCTCCCGGACGGCGTCCGTGATCTCGCCCACCGGCTCGGCCTTTTTCGCCAGCACAGGATGCGGATATTTCAGTATTTCAAGGGGCATGAGTCAGGACTGTTCCTTATCCTTGTCGCGCGTGCGCAGTTTGATGCCCAGTTCGCGCAACTGGTTGGTCGACACCTCGCCCGGGGCTTCGGTCATGAGGCACAAGGCCTTCTGGGTCTTGGGGAAGGCGATGACGTCGCGGATGGACTTGGCCCCGGCCAGGATCATGATAAGGCGGTCCAGGCCAAAGGCAATGCCGCCGTGGGGCGGCGCGCCGTACTCCAGGGCGCGCAGCAGGAAACCGAACTTGTCCTCGGCTTCCTGAGCGTCGATGCCCAGCACGGCGAACATGGCCCGCTGGGTCTCGCGGTCGTGGATGCGGATGGAGCCGCCGCCGATCTCGCTGCCGTTAAGGACCAGGTCATAGGCCCGGGCCAGGGCTTCGCCGGGAGCGGACTCCAGGGTTCCGAGCTGGTCGGGCTGGGGCGAGGTGAAGGGATGGTGGCGGGCCGCCCAGCGCTTGGCCTCGGGGTCGTATTCCAGCAGCGGGAAATCGGTGATCCAGACCGGGGCGAAGCTGCCCTCGGGGATCAGTTCGAAGCGTTCGCCGAGCTGGAGGCGCAGATAGCCCAGGGCGTTGTTGACCATGTCCGAGGCGCCGGCCTGGAAGAAGACGATGTCGCCGACTTCGAGGCCAAAGGCTTCGGTGAGGCCCTTTTTCTCTTCGTCGCTCAAGAACTTGGCAAAGGGCGACTGCCACTCGTCTTCCTTGATCTTGATCCAGGCCAGGCCCTTGGCTCCGTAGATTTTGACGAACTCGGTGAAGTCGTCGATCTCCTTGCGCGACAGGACCGCGCCGCCGGGCACGCGGATGCCCTTGACCAGCTCGGCCTTGGCAAAGACCTGGAAACCGGAGTTTTTGACGACGGACGTGACGTCCACGAGTTTCAGGCCAAAGCGGATGTCGGGCTTGTCCAGGCCGTAGTCGCGGATGGCCTCGGCAAAGGGCATGCGCGGGAAGACCTCGGGCAGCTCCACGCCGGCGGCCTCGCGGAACATGGTCTTGACCATGGTCTCGGCCATGCCCATGACCTGCTCCTCGTCGACGAAGCTCATCTCGATGTCCACCTGGGTGAACTCGGGCTGGCGGTCGGCGCGCAAGTCCTCGTCGCGGAAGCATTTGACGACCTGATAGTAGCGGTCGAAGCCGGACATCATGAGCAGCTGCTTAAAGAGCTGAGGCGACTGGGGCAGGGCGTAGAAGGAGCCGTTGTTGACCCGGCTGGGCACGAGGAAGTCTCGCGCGCCCTCGGGGGTGGACTTGGTGAGCACCGGGGTTTCGACTTCGAGAAACCGCAGCTCGTCGAGGTAGCGGCGGATGCTCTGGACGGCCTTGTGGCGCAGGATGAAGTTGGCCGCGAGCTTGGGCCGGCGCAGGTCGAGGTAGCGGTATTTGAGCCGCAGCATCTCGGAGGCGTCGATGCGGTCCTCGATGGGGAAGGGCGGCGTGGCGGCGGTGTTGAGGAGCTTGAATTCCTTGACCTCGATCTCGATCTCGCCGGTCGGCATATTGGGATTGGCCATGCCCTCGGGGCGCGGCCGCACCCGGCCCTTGACGGCCAGGACGTATTCGGTGCGCAGCACATGGGCGCGCTCCAGCTCGGCCTGGCTGCCCTCGGGGCAAAAGACCACCTGGGTGAGTCCGCCCCGGTCGCGCAGGTCGATGAAAATGAGCCCGCCGTGGTCGCGGCGGAACTGGGCCCAGCCCATGAGGCAGACTTCGCTGCCGACGTCGGAAGCCGTCAACGCGCCGCAATCGTGGCTGCGCCGCCAATCGCCCATGGTATCCAGGGCCGTGGTCTCGCTCATATCGTGTGATCCTTTTTCATGTGGGGAAAAACTTTTTGAAAAACGTTTTCCCCACACCCTTTTCAAAAATTTTCAATGGGTTGTCGCTTGTCCCAAGACTGCGGTACCCCCTTTCGGGGGTCCGGGGGGATGATCCCCCCGGCGGGGCTTGGGGCGGAGCCCCAATCTTCTAATCTTCCTGCCCGGCGACCAGCCGCGCCCGCAGGTGGGCGGCGAGCAGGCCCTGGCTGACGGTTTCCTGGCCGCCGGCCCGCATGTTCTTGACCACCGCCGTGCCGGAGGCCAGTTCGTCGGCCCCCAGCACCAGGCAAAAGGCCGCGCCGGACTTGTCGGCGGCGCGCATCTGGCTTTTGGCGCTCTTGGCGGCGTAGGGCGCTTCGCCGGCAAAGCCGGCGGCGCGCAGCTCCTGGGCCAGGAGCAGGCCGCGTTCCAGGCCGGCGGCGTCAAGCACCACCAGGGCGAAATCCGGGGCCGGCTCGGCCTTTTTGTCGATGAGAAGGGCGAGGCGCTCCATGCCGCAGGCAAAGCCCACGCCCGGCACGTCCGGGCCGCCGATGGAGTGCACCAGCCCGTCGTAGCGGCCGCCGCCGGCCACCGACGACTGGGAGCCGATGTCGCCGGAGACGATCTCGAAGGTGGTGCGCACGTAGTAGTCCAGGCCGCGCACCAGCCGGGGGTTCAGCGTATAGGCGAGATTCGCGCCGTCCAGCACCCGGCGCACGGCGGCGAAGTGGTCGGCGCAGTCCGGGCAGAGGTTGTCGGTGATTTTGGGCGCGTCGGCGGTAAATTCCTTGCACTGGGGCACCTTGCAGTCCAGCACCCGCAGGGGGTTGCTGAGCTTGCGGCGCATGCAGTCTTCGCAGAGCTGTTCCTTGTGCATGCCCTTGAGGAATTCGCGCAGGGTATCGAGAAAGACCGGACGGCAGGCCTTGCAGCCCAGGGAATTGAGCTCGATGACGAGATTTTTGAGGCCCAGCGCCCGCAGGTACTGGTCCAGCATGAGCAGCACCTCGGCGTCAAGCAGCGCGTCGGGCGAACCCACGGCTTCCACGTCGATCTGGTGGAACTGGCGCATGCGGCCTTTTTGGGGCCGCTCATAGCGGAACATCGGGCCGTAGGCGAAATACTTGGCCAGCCCTTCGGCGGCGCGGCCGTCCTCGACCAGGGCGCGCATGACGCCGGCCGTGGCTTCGGGGCGAAGCGTCAGGGAGCGGCCCTTGCGGTCCGGGAAGGTGTACATTTCCTTTTGGACCACGTCGGTCTCTTCGCCGATGGAGCGGCAGAAAAGTTCGGTGCGTTCCAGCACCGGCACGCGCAGTTCCTTGTAGCCGTAGCGGGAAAACACCTGTCGGGCGGTTTCCTCAATGAAGGAAAAGACGGTGGAATCGGGCGGAAAAAGATCAGCAAAGCCCTTGATTTTCTGTATTTTATCCATGAAATCCGCCGGGGTGGAAGGTTCTTCGCGCAGGTCAAAAAGACAGGCTAGCTTAGATGACCGAGGCGGCGTTGTCAAAAGCCGGGCTGGCAGCCGGCGCACACCCCGGCCCGAAAGGCCGGCAAGGGCGTCACCACCGGCTCCCGGGTGAGGCTGACGGAACAAGCGCACACGGCCCCCACCGGCAAGGGCAGCATCCAGGAATTGAGCTGCCGCCAGGGCGTGGCCTCGCGCCAGGTGGCCTTGGGGCCAACCAGCACCGACCCCATCCGCATGGGCCTTGGGCCGAGGGTTTGGCGCACCAGCCGCGACAGGCCCCAGGGCGTGAACCAGCAGGCGTGGCGCAACAGCTTGCCCGTGGCCCCGGGCCAAAGCTTGCTGGAGATGCCGTAGCAGGAGGCGCGGTTCAAAAACCCCACCAACACGGCCTTGCGGGCCACCCGGGCGGCCTCGCGCAGCACCAGCCCGGGATCGGGGCAGAATTCCAGCACAGTGAGAAGCACCGCGAAATCGAACTGCTTGTCGTCAAAGGGCAGATGCCCGGCGTCGCCCAGGTGCAGATCGGCCTTGTTGCCCAACCGCTCCCGGGCCTCTTCGAGCATGTGGGGCGAGGCGTCCAGGCCGGTGACGTCGAAGCCGGCCTGATGCAGGGCGTCGAGAAAGACGCCCGTGCCGCAGCCGATTTCCAGCAGCCGCTGGCCCCGACGCGGCCAGGCCGCGGTCATGCGCTCCAAAAGACGCATCTCGCGGCGCAGGGCAAAGGCCCCCGGGCCGGTCTGGAACCAGGCGTCATAGCGCCGGGCGGTTTCCTTGTCCCACATGTGCTTGTCCGTGCGGTCAGGTGTTGCCGCTTTGGCCCGGCCAGTGTCCCGTGAACCGGGCGTCGGCCGACGACGGGCCTGCCGCCGTCGGCCTGGAGCGCGCCCGGGTCACGGACCGAAGGCGCGCTCCAGGCCCCGGGCCGCCACGTGCCGCGTCCACGAGCCGCGCCGAAGGCGGCTGGCGGGCAACACGTTCAACCCTTCAACTTTCCTTAAAAATACTGCTGTATTTTTTGAGGAAGGCGAGGCTATTTCGCCGCCGGGTCCTTGTAGACCGCGCCCTGGGCGGCGGACTTGACCAGGGAGGCATAGCGCCGCAAGAGCGGCGATTCGATGACTTTCTGGGGCGCGACGACCGTGGCCCGGCGCGCTTCCAGCTCGGCCGCGTCCACCAGGACATTGAGCTTGCGGGCCGGGATGTCCACCTCGATCAGGTCGCCGTCGTGAACAAGGGCGATGGGGCCGCCCTCGGCCGCCTCCGGGGAGACGTGGCCGATGGCCGCGCCGCGCGTGCCGCCGCTAAACCGGCCGTCGGTGATAAGGGCCACGGTTTCCCCAAGGCCCATGCCCATGATGTTGGAGGTGGGCGAGAGCATCTCGCGCATGCCCGGGCCGCCCTGCGGGCCTTCGTAGCGGATGACCACCACGTCGCCGGCCTTGATCTCGCCGCCAAGGATGGCCGTGTTGGCCGCTTCCTCGCTGTCGAACACCCGGGCCGGGCCGGTGTGGCGCATCATGGCCGGAGCCACGGCCGACTGCTTGACCACCGCGCCGTCCGGGGCCAGGCTGCCGCGCAAAATCGCGATGCCGCCTTCGTTGGCGTAAGGCTCCTTGGCCCGGATGACGTCGAAGTTTTTGACCCGCGCCTTGAGGTCGGTGAGGTTCTCGCCCAGCGTCTTGCCGGTGGCGGTCATGACGTCGAGGTGGAGCAGGCCCCGCTTGGCCAGCTCGGACATGACGGCCGGGATGCCGCCGGCCCGCTCCAGATCGTCGAGATAATGCTTGCCGGCCGGGGAGAGCTTGCACAAATTGGGGGTCTTGCGGGAAATCACGTCGAAAATGTCCAGGGTCAGCGGCAAGCCGGCCTCGGCAAAGACCGCCGGCAGGTGCAGCACGGTGTTGGTGGAGCAGCCCAGGGCCATGTCCATGGTCACGGCGTTTTCAATGCTCTTGGCCGTGACGATGTCCCGGGGGCGGATGTTCTTTTCAAGCAGGTCCATGATCCGCATGCCGGCCGTCTTGGCCAGACGCACCCGCTTGGCCGACACGGCCGGAATGGTGCCGTTGCCGGGAAGCCCCAGGCCCACGGACTCGGACAGGCAGTTCATGGAGTTGGCCGTGAACATGCCCGAACACGAGCCGCAGCCCGGACAGGCGTTTTCCTCAAGCTCTTCCAGCTGTTCCTCGTCGATGGCCCCGCGCTTGAACTTGCCCACGGCCTCGAACACGTCGATGAGGTCGAAGCTGCCCTCGGAGGTGGTTCCGGCCAGCATTGGCCCGCCGCTGACGATGACGGCCGGAATGTTGAGCCGCAGCATGGCCATGAGCATCCCGGGCACGACCTTGTCGCAGTTGGGGATGCACACCAGGGCGTCAAAAGGATGGGCGCTGGCCATGATCTCGATGGAGTCGGCGATGATCTCGCGGCTGACCAGGGAAAAGTGCATGCCGGCGTGGTTCATGGCCAGGCCGTCGCAGACGCCGATGACCGGGAAGGTCATGGGCGTGCCGCCGGCCAGACGGATGCCGGCCTTGACCGCTTCGGCGATGGTGTTCAAATGAATGTGGCCGGGCACGACCTCGTTGGCGGAATTGACGACGCCAATGAGCGGGCGGCGCATTTCTTCCTTGGTCAGACCCAGGGCGTAGAGCAATGAACGGTGAGGGGCTTTTTCAAGCCCGGACTTGAAAAGCGAGCTGCGCATGACGATGTCCTTGGCGGAGGGTTGTCCGGCCTGTGGCCGTGACCCCAAGTTTCCCACATTCACCGGCCGGCTGGCAAGCGCCCGGCCCTGAGAGTCGTCTCGACCATGCGCATCGTCACCCTGCACCACACGGGCTTTGCCGCCATCCTGCGCAAGCTCGGCCACGACGTGCTGACCGTAAGCGGCACGCCAAGCGCCGACGTGCCCCTGGCCGAGCCGCTGACCGCCCCGAAATTCCTGGAAGTCCTGGGCGCGCGCGGCTTCAAGCCCGATCTCGTCCTGTGGTACGACGCCTGCCAGCCGCCCTGGGTGTTCGGCTTCGAACGCCTGCCCTCGGTGGTCATCGGCTATTCCGTGGACCAGTACATGCACCCCTGGCACGTGCCCTACAGCGCCGCCTTCGACGCCGTGCTCGTGGCCCAGAAGGATTACCTGCCCCTTTTTAAAGACTCGCCGACCGGCCGGCCGGCCCAGTGGCTGCCCCTTTTCTGCGATCCGTCCCGGGACGTGGACCCGGGAGGCGAGCGGGACATCCCGGTGTCGTTTGTCGGCACCCTCGGCGGCGCGGCCAACCCCGGCCGCAAGCCGTTTCTCGACGCCTTCAAGACTATTGCGCCGCTTTTTTGCAAGCAGGGCGCATACACCCCCATCTTCGGGCGCAGCCGGATCGTGCTCAACCAAAGCGCGGCCGGCGAGCTCAATTTCCGCCTCTTCGAGGCCATGGCCTGCGGCGCGGCCGTGCTCACCGAAAAAACCGGCAACGGCCTGACCGAGCTGTTCACCCCCGGAATCGACGTCTTGACCTACCCCCGAGGCGACGCGGCCAAGGCCGCCGCCACAGCCAAGGCCGCCCTGGCCGATCCCGCCGCCCTGGCCGCCCTGGCCGCAGCCGGCAAACGCCAGGTGCTGGCCAACCATACCCAGGTGCAACGCGCCCGACACATCGTCGCCCTGGCCGAGGAACTGGCCGCCGCCGGCGCGCCGGCCAGACGGCTGGCCGCCATAAACGCCGTGGACGAGGAACTGCGCAAAGCCTACGCCATGCTGGCCACCGACGAACATTTGCCGCTGCCGCTGGAAGTGCGGGAGATGTATTTGGGGATGGCGGGGAGGGGGAGTTGAGGAGAAGAGGCCTCCGGCGGCCGGGGGCCTGAGGCCCCCGGACCCCCCAAATGGGTGAAGGGGAGGGCGGTGTTGCTGTGGTGGGCGGAGAGTTATGAAGAAGAAGTGCCAGGCGCGGCATAGGGCTGGGCCAGGGCATCCCGCATCCCGTCCTTGCCACCCAGCGCCTTTTGCCAGCCCCGGTCGGCCATCCATTGATAGACGCGGTCCGGCAGGGGGCAGGGGACCAGGATGTCGCCGGTCTGGGCCAGATCCGGCGGCGTCGGCGACAACAGCAGCGCCGCCTTGGCCTCCAAGGCCCGCCGCACGGCCGCGCTCATGACGCCAAAAGAAGCCAGCGGCCGGCCCTCGTACAGGCCGCCGCCGCCGATTCCCACCCCGCCAAGCCAGGCAAAACCCGCCTGCCGGGCAAACAGCCGGCACGTCGCCAAGGGCGCTTCGCAGTTGGCCGGCTCAGGGAAACCGCAATTGGCCACGGCAAAAAAGCCTTGCGCCCGATCCGGCGCGATCTCGCGCCGATAGTCGCATAACCGGGCCAGCACCTCCGCCGCCGCGCCCGGGATGGCGTCGGCATAGACCGGAAACGACAGATACGCGCCGTCGGCCTCGCCAAGCGCCTCGGCCAGGGCCGCGAACACCTCCTCGTCCTCCCGGGCGGCCCGCAAGGAAAATGGCCGCACCACCGCCCCATGGCCCGTCAGCCAATCCTGCACATGGTTCGCCAGGGACGCCGACACCCCGCCGCGCGGCTTGGGCGAACCGAGCAGAGCCACGATGGAACGCGGCCTGGACGCCACCGTTCCCTCGCCGCCCAACACCGATCGGACCACGGCAACGGCCCCGGCCTCGCCGTCAACGCCGCTCACCACCCCGGCCCCATGCCTGGGCGAGCGCATGTTGGCCGCGTTGCGCGCCACGAGGCTGCAAAAAAGCTGCGCCGATTCCGGGTCGCGCTCAGGCGTCAGCCCGATGCCGTAGAGCGCCGGCACGCAAGGATAGCGGTTGGGATGACGCGACCGGCCATCGACCTTGGAGAAGTAGGGCAGCAGATTGGGCAGGACCGCCCGTTCCATGGCCAGACGCAAGCCCGGGGCATGGCCGCCAAGGACCACCGGCGTGAGCAGGACCACCGCCGAACTGCCGACAATGGCCTCGGACAAGCCTAGGCCGTCGTCCACCAGACGGCACTGGCCCGGCGTCCTGGTCCAGCAGGAAAAGCATCCCCGGCACGACGGCAAGCCCGACGACGGGATGGCCACGAACCGACACGACGCGCCTCGCGACGCCGCCTCGCTCTGCACAGCCCTGCGCAGCGCCGCGCCGACCTCGCCCGTTTCGCCCAGGGCATTGAGCACCAGCCAGTTTTCGGCCATGACCTCCTCCTTCGTCTTCGGGTCACAGATAATTTTTCATGTAGACAGCGTCAACATTTTTTGTTGCCTTAGGCCCCAAGGGGAACCCAATGGCCCAAGACGACTATCATCATGGAAATTTGCGCCAGGCGCTTCTGGATGCCGGGGAAACACTGCTGGAGACCGAAGGCGTGGAGGGGCTCAGTATGCGCGCCCTGGCCCGGGCCACGGGCGTGAGCCATGCCGCGCCGTACCGGCATTTCGCGGACAAGGCCGAACTCCTGGCCGCCCTGGCCGCACGCGGTTTCGCCCGATTGGCCGCAGCGCTCAATACCGTAGCCGCCGCGCACCAAAACGACCCGCAACGGGAATACCTGGTCGCCTGTCGGCGCTATATCGAACTGGGGATGGAAGCGCCGGCCATGTACCGGCTGATGCTCGGCCAGCAGCAACCGGGCGTCGGCGACCAGCCGGAGCTGGCCGTGGCCGGCCAGGCGGCCTTCGATGCCTTGCTCGGGGCCATGGCTCGGGGCAGGGCGGCGGGAACTCTTGGCAACGTGTCCACGGAAGCCCAGGCCATGGCCGTGTGGTCCATGGTCCACGGGATCACGGAGCTGGCCATCAGCGGTCGTCTGGCTCCCTGCTGGCAGAGCGGTTTGGAAGTGCTGGCTTTTGGGGAACGGATGTGCGCGTTGCTGCTTTCGGGTCTTGGGGGTGGGAAGGCCGGGAATTGAGCGTCACACGCTCCACGGCCTTTTGGTAATACACTTGCTCTTGTTCCAGGGTGACTGGCCGCCGACGCCGGGCGTTGGCCTGCATGACCAGGAAATTGAGCTTTTGCATCTGCTTGTAGCGTTCCTGCTCGTCGGTGGCGGCGGCCAGAAGCTGGGTGGCCGTGACGATCTCCTGCTCCTCGACCAATTCGCGCGGCACAAAGCCGGCGTTGCGCAGGATCTTGTAGGCCATGCGCAGATCCTCGGGGATCATGGAATCGTCCTCGAATTCGATCTTCCTGCCCTGGCCCGGGAGATTTTCGAACTCGCCCTTGGCCATGGCTTCCTCGATGCGGCGTTCGGCGATCCAGGCAAGCGCGAACATGGCGGACTCCGTCATGGCTTGCGGGCCGGACCAGGGGCAACGCCCCGGCCCGGCCCCGATGCAGCGGGGAGCTATTGTCGCATTCCTTAAAAAATACGATAGTATTTTTTAAGAAAAATAAATGGTTTTAGCTCGTTAACTACAAAACACCCTATGCGCTTTTCGCGGACGCGACACTATTGCCGCTCCACGGCCTTTTCAAGCTTGGGCAACCCCTGATCCATCCAGACCACCACCTTGGGCACGACCCGGCCCAGAGCGTCGGAGGCGGCGGCGGCGATGGTCGATCCCTTGAAGTCGGTCAGCGGCGCGTAGGCGTTGAACTCGCCCGACGACAGCCGCGTGCCCATATCCTTGCTCCACAGATCCAGGCGCAGGGACACCACGAACCGGCCGCCGTCGGTGTAGTCGACGTTAAAGGCGGTGAGCTCGCCGGACAGCACGGCGGAGCGGTCCACGCGCGGCTGGTAGTCCACGGGAGTCACGGCCGAGGACTGGCATTCCAGCCCCTGGCGCAGGGCGGCTCCGACCACGTCCTGGGGCGCGCCTTCCCAGTAGTACTGCAAGCTGGCCGTCAGCACGTTGTTCTGGGCCGTCATGACCGAGGTGCGGTCGAGGTTTTCCATGGTCTTTAAGGGCTTGAAGGCGATGGGCAGCCGGTGCTGCTGGCTGGCCGAGCCAGGGCAAGGGGTTTCGCCCAGGGCCACGCGCAGATAGCGCTGTTCGGGCGGCGGCTTGCCGAAACAGCCGGCCAGAGACACGGCCAAAAGTCCGGCCAGGGCCACACGTCCGAGAAAGGGAAGGCATTTCATCGAGCTGGTCCTGATGGCGGCCGCAAGAGTTCCCAGGGCCGCTCCCGCAAACGGGAAGTCAGCTCCCGGACCTCGCGGCTCGTCCGGTTGAGGTTGCGCAAAATTTCTTCAAGCTGTTCCTGATCGTAGTTGAACCCCTGGCGCACGTCGCTGGTCAGCCCGCCGACGTGTTCGGCCTGGGTCCGAAAGGTGGCCAGGGTCTTGGTCAGTTCGCCTTCCACGGTGGTTACGACCTTGTCCATGCGCTTAAGCGACGTGTCCAGGGTTTCGGCCGCCTTGCCGCCCTTGCCTGAGAGCGCTTCCCAATTGCGGCGAAAGTCGTTGGCGGCCAGGCGCAGGTCATCCACGAGCTTGGGCGTGCCTTCCAGGGCTTTTTTCAGGGATTCGGTGTTCTCGGGAGTGAACAGCAGACTGATGTTCTCGGCGATGTCGTTTATTTTTGGGCGGATGTCGTCAAGCATCTCGCCGGCCTTAGCGGCCAACTCCTGCACGTCCATGGTGGCCACTGCTGGAATGGCCGCGCCCGGAGCGATTTTTTCCCCAGGCTGGCCGCGCAGTTCGAGCAGCACGTAGTAGTCGCCGACCAGGCCCTTCTGGGCAATGCGGGCCACGGTTCCGCCAAAGAGCGGAAATCCCTGATGAATTGCCACGGTGACGCTGATATAGCGGGGATCGTTGACATCAAGCGTGATGTCCTCGACCCGGCCCACGTCCAGGCCGGCGTATTTGACCGGCCGGCCCCGGCTCAAATCCTTGATGGCGGTGAAACGGATCAGGTAATGGTCGTATTTCACCCAGAACCAGTTGCCGCCCAGCACCACCATGAAGCCGCCGAGAATGATCAGCCCCAGAGCCAGCGCCCCGGCCGCCTTGAGATAGTCCGACCGGCTGGCCTTGGCCGTCAGCATGTCAGGCGCCCTCCCTGGCGCTTTCGCGCCGGCTTTCGACCATGGCGCTCCAGCTCCCGCCGAGGATGCGGCTTTCCCGGCTGGGCTGGCGGGCCAGAAACTGGTGGATGAACGGATCGTCGCTGGCCGCCAGCTTGGAGAGCGGCCCCTCGAAGAGCATCCGGCCGGCGCTTAAGACCACCACGTGGTCGGCGATGGCGTAGAGGCTTTCCAGATCGTGGGTGACCACCACGATGGTCATGTCGAAGGTGGCCCGCAGTTCCAGGATCAGCTGGTCCATGTCGGCGGCGGTGATGGGGTCCAGGCCCGAGGTCGGCTCGTCGCACAAGAGCACGGCCGGGTCCAGGGCCATGGCTCGGGCCAGCCCGGCCCGCTTGCGCATCCCGCCCGAGAGTTCGCTGGGGAAATAGTCCATGAAATCGGCCAGCCCCACGAGCTTGAGCTTGAGGCGCACGATCTCCTCAATGAGCGAATCCGTCAGTTCCGTGTGTTCCCGAAGGGGCAGGGCGATGTTGTCGCCCAGACGCAGGGAACCCAGCAGCGCCCCGTCCTGAAAGAGCACGCCCATGCGGCGGCGCACGTCCAGGCGCTCGGCTTCGGAAATTTCGGCCATGTCGTGGCCGCCAAGGACGATGCGGCCCCCCTGGATGGGGATAAGCCCGATGATGTTGCGCAAAAGCGTCGATTTGCCGCAGCCCGATCCTCCGAGGATGACGCTGACCTTGCCGCCGGGCAGCACGGTGGTGACGCCGGAGAGCACGGTGCGTTCGCCGTAGCCGACGCTGACGTCGGACAGGGCGATGTCGGGGGATTCCAGGCGGCCGGACACGGGCGACTCCTTGGGGTTTAGCGGAAGATATAATTGAGGGCGGTAAAAAACAAATCCAAAAGAATCATGACGAAAATCGACTGGACCACGGCCGAGGTGGTGCGCCGGCCGACGTCGGCCGCGCCCTCTCGGGCCAAAAACCCCTGCCAGCAGGAGATGACCGTGATGGCCACGCCAAAGCCGGCGCTTTTGACCAGGCCCGACAAGAGGTCCCGAAAACCCAGGAAGTAGGCGATCTGGTTGAAATAGACCTTGCCGGACAGCCCCAGGGCCAGGGAGGAGAAGATGCCGCCGGCGGTGATGCCCACGGCGTCGGCCCAGATGGTGAGTAGCGGCGCCATGACGGCCATGGCCACGAATTTCGGCCAGACCAGAAAGCGCACCGGATCGATGCCCATGACGGCCAGGGCGTCGATCTCCTCGCTGATGCGCATGGTGGCGATTTCGGCGGTAAAAGCCGCGCCGGCCCGGCCGGCCAGGATCAGGCAGGTTAAAAGCGGCCCGAGCTCGGTGACCAGGGAAAAGCCCACCAGATTGGCCACGTAGCTCATGGCCCCGACTTTTTCGAGCTGGATGGCGGCTTGCAGCGACAGGATGATGCCGACGCAGGCGGCGATGACGCTGACGATGGCCAGGGAATCGGCCCCGACCCAGGCCAGGTGGCTTATGGTGCGGGCGCGCAGGTAGGGCTTGGCCGGCCGCCAGGGCGTAAGCGCCCGGCCGGCGCAACGCATGAGATCGGCGGCCAGGCCGACCAGCACGCCGAGATCATCCTGCTTCCTGGCCATGTCGCCTGCCGTGCGGCCCGGCTATTCGGGCAGCCCGAACAGCTCGCCGAGCTGGGTGAGGTGGAAGATCTTGGCCACCTGGGGCGAGATGTCGGCGATGCGGATGGTGCGCCCAGCCTCGGCCAGGAGCTTTCTGGCCTCAATAAAAAGGGCCAGACCGGAGCTGTCGACATAGTTCAGGCCGGCCAGATGCAGCACGATCTCGGGCGCGTCAACCGCCATGGCCGCCAATAACTGTTGGCGCACAGCCGGGGTGGCGGTGAAATCGATTTCGCCGGTCAGGATGATGTCGCCGGCGTTGGCTCCGGAGGCCAACGTCCAGGCGGGCTTGGCGGAAGAAGCGGTAGACATGGGAAACGGCTCCGGCCGAGGGTTGCGGCGGGGAGGCGCGGCTACAGCCAGCGCTCGACCTCCGGGACGGCCGCCTCGGCCAGGGCGGCGGCCAGTTCATCGCGGGAAACGGCGGCCGCGCCCACTTGGGACACGGCGATGCCGGCGCAATAATTGGAGAGCATGCAAGCGTCCAAAAGGTCAAGCCCGGCGGCCAGGCCGCAGGCCAGGACGGCCATGACCGAATCGCCCGCGCCGGTGACGTCGTAGACGCGCCGGGCGGCGGTGGGGATGTGGGCCACATCCGACGGCGTGCGGAAAAGGGCGATGCCGTCCGGGCCCAGGGTCACGCACAGATGGCGGCAGCGCACGGTCTTGAAAAGGGCCAACCCGGCTCGCAGCACCCGGCGCGGACCGGATTCCCGGGGCACGGCGGCGGAACCGGCCATTTCCAGGGTTTCCTTGAGGTTGGGCGTGAGCAGATCGACCCCGGCGTAGCAGGCCAGGTTGGCCGGCTTGGGATCGACCAGGATCAAGGGCCGTGGCTCGCAGGCGGCCACGGCGGAGCGCAGGGCGGCCATGAGGTCCGGGCCGACGACCCCTTTGGCGTAGTCCGAGACAATGACCACGTCGGCCTTGGCCACAAGGCCGGGCAGGGCGGCCATGAGCCCTTGCCGGGCCTTGTCGGCCAGGGGCGCGTCGGATTCGCGGTCCACCCGCACCACCTGCTGGTTCTGGGCGATGATGCGGGTTTTTATGGTCGTTGGCCGGCTGCGGTCGCGCACGAGCAGGCTCTCGACGCCGTCGCGTTCCAGGAGCGTGCCGAGCATCCGGCCGGCGTCGTCGTCGCCGGTGGCCGAAACCAGAAGCGGCCTCGCGCCCAGGGCGGCGATGTTGCGGGCCACGTTGCCGGCCCCGCCGGCCAGATGGCGCTCCCGGGCGACCTTGACCACGGGCACCGGCGCTTCCGGGGAAATGCGGCCCACCTCGCCCAAAAGATAGTGGTCGAGCATGGCGTCGCCCAGGACCAGCACGGCCTTGCCGGCCATGGCGTCCAATGCGGCGGACAGCCGGGCCAGGTCTGGGGCCAGGGCCGGGTTCACGCGTCCTCTCCCAGGGCGGCCGGCGAAAGAGCGAAGCGTTCGAGCAGGCCTTCGAGTTCGCGGCGCGAGCTGAAATGGAAGGTCAGCCGGCCATGATCGGCCGAGCCGGTGGTCTTGACCAGCACCCCGGCCCGTTCGGTGAGCACGGCTTCCAGCCCCTTGAGGCGCACGTCCGGGACCGGTTTGGGGCCGCGCTTGCGCGGGGCGTCGGCCATGGTCCCGGCTTCGGGCAGGCGGCCGTGGGCCTTGGCGTAGGCGGCGGCGGCCTCGGCCTCGCGCACGCTGATGCCGCTGTCCACCACCCGCCGCCACAAGGCGTCACGCAGTTCGCCCTCGGGCAACGACAGCAGCGCCCGGGCATGGCCGGCGGTGAGCTTGCCGGCGGCCAGATCGGCCCGCACCGCCTCGTCCAGGGTGGTCAGGCGCAGGCTGTTGGCCACGGCCGAGCGGCTTTTGCCGACCTTGGCGGCCACGGCCTCCTGGCTCAGGCCATAGCGGCTGACCAGAAGCTGGTAGCCGGCGGCCTCTTCCATGGGATTTAAATCTTCGCGCTGAAGGTTTTCGACCAGGGCCAGGGCAAAGCCGGTCTCGTTGTCCACCTCGCGCACCAGGGCGGGGATTTCGGTCAGTCCGGCCAGCCGGGCGGCCCGCCAGCGGCGTTCGCCGGCCACGATCTCGTGGCTGTGGCGGCCATGGCCGGCCACGGGGCGCACCAGCACGGGCTGGAGCAGGCCTTGTTCGCGGATGGAGGCGGCCAGCTCGGCCAGGGACTCCTCGCTGAAGGTGCGCCGGGGCTGTTCGGGGTTGGCCCGGATGTCGTCCAGGGGGAGCAGACGCACTTCGCTTTCCGAGGCGGCCGCCTCGCCAAACCCGCCGAGCAGGGCTTCGAGTCCGCGTCCCAAACCTTTTTGGGCTTGCGCCATGGAGTGGTTCCTTTTAATCGTACTTGCCGAACGCCTCAGGGCGTCCGCCTGCGAATCGATTACCGTGTTTTGTTTTTTTTTCAAAGGCCCAGACGCCTGTCTGGCCAAACGCCAAGCCAAGGAGCCGGACGTGCCGCGCATTTCGCCCCATTTTCTGGAACTTTTCGATGCCAACGGCGCGCCGCGCGGCGTGCTTTTAAGCCCCGAACTCTGGGAACGCTGCAAGGACCAGGTGCTGCCGCCGCTGACCAAGGCCCTGTATGTCCTGGACCCGGCCGCCCGGCCGGAACCCGAGGTCCGGCCCGAACCCGTGCAGGAGTGGGAAACGCTCCTGGCCTACTGGGATTTCACCTATCCGCCGGCCTACGACGTCCACTGCGACTGCTGCGGGGCCAAAACCGACGATTGGCGGGCGGACGAGCCGCGCAAATTCCGGCTGCGCAACGCCAATCTCGGCGGGTTGGTAACCTTCCAATGCGCCGGCTGCAAGGCGCTTGTGCTCAAAAAGCACTTCAAGAAACATCTGACCGTGGAGTGCAAACCTTACGTGGACAAAGGCTAGGCCTTTTTCCCATTTCCTGGACGCAAAAAAGCCGGCCACCTGGGCCGGCTTTTTTTGCGGACGTTTCCCGGAAGTCTAGGCGGCGGTCTGTCGCCGGACCACTTCCTGGGCCAGGCTGATGTAGGCCTCGGCCCCGCGCGATTTGACGTCGTGGGTCAGGGCCGGCTTGCCGTAGCTGGGGGCTTCGGACAGGCGGATATTGCGCGGAATGAGCGTCTGGAAATAGAGCTTGGGGAAGCACTTCCAGACCTCGCGCTTGACGTGGCGATTAAGTTTGTTGCGGCCGTCGTACATGGTCAGCACCACGCCCAGCAAACGCAGGCGCGGATTGAGGCGTTTGCGGACCTGATCGTAGGTGCGCAGCAGCTGGGCGATGCCTTCCAGGGCGTAGTATTCGCACTGGAGCGGCACGAGCATTTCCGTGGCGGCGCACAGGGCGTTAAGCGTCACCAAGCCCAGGGACGGCGGGCAATCGAGCAGGATGTAGTCAAACTCGTCCTGCACGGCTTCGACCAGCCGGCGCAGGTAGAATTCGCGGCCGGGCTTGTCCACCAGCTCGATGTCGGCGGCCACCAGATCCGGGGCCGAGGGCAGCACGGTGAGAAAGGGCAGTTCGGTGCCGACAAAGGCCTTGCGGGCGTTTTCCGGATCGAACAGGACGGAGTAGAGATTTTCGCGGATCTGATCCTGGTAGATGGACAGTCCGCTGCTGGCGTTGGCTTGGGGGTCGCAGTCGATGAGCAGGACTTTTTTTTCCATCACGGCCAGGGAGGCGGCCAGATTGACGGCCGTGGTGGTTTTCCCCACGCCGCCTTTCTGGTTGGCGATCACGATGACACGAGCCATGCAGCAGCTCCTTGGGCGTACGCGCCAGGATGATTCGGGGCGCGCTTGCCCCTCTGTTTCACGTGAAACAGAGGCCGTCGGCTAATCGCGGAACGTGCGATGGCAAAAAGACTGGGCGTCGTCGAGGGATTCGACGAGCATGACACAGCCCTCGACATCGCCTTTCTTGACCGCGTTGAGCAACTGACCGGCGAGGTGGGAAAAATCCTCGGCTTCGTCCATCCAGTCTTCGTCGGCAAGTTGATGCATCTTGCGGGCGAGGCGGGCAAGGCGGTTGACCGATTCTTCATCAGGCAGCGTCGCGTCTTCGACCTGGCTCTGTATTTTGGCGAATACAGCTTCGAGATCACGTTTCGTGGTCTTGAATTCCATTACCGCAATCCGTCCTTGAGGCGGGTTTAGGTTGAAC
>JAEZEM010000264.1 GCA_023417745.1 Pseudomonadota bacterium | reverse complement strand
GCGCGGGAACAAAGCCACCGCGTCCAGGAAACCGCCTCGGCCGTGGCCGAGCTTTCCGCCACCATCATGGACGTGGCCAGAAACGCCGGCGACACCGCCAGCCTGGCCGAAAAGGCCCGGGACACCGCCAGCCAAGGCGCCGGACTGGCCGGAGAGGCGGCCAAAGCCGTGGACGCCGTGCGTGAGCAGTCCGCCGCCCTGGCCGCCACCATGGGCGAACTCGACGACCGGGCCAAGGGCATCGGCGCCATCATGGGCGTTATTTCCGACATCGCCGATCAGACCAACCTGCTGGCCCTTAACGCCGCCATCGAGGCGGCCCGGGCCGGCGACGCCGGGCGCGGCTTTGCCGTGGTGGCCGACGAGGTCCGAAAGCTGGCCGAAAAGACCATGGCCGCCACCAAGGACGTGGGCCAGGCCATTGCCGGCATCCAGCGCGGGGCCGACGAAACCGCCGCCCGCATGGACCAAGCCGCCGCCCGGGTAGCCGACGCCACCGGCCTGTCCGAACGCTCGGGCCAGGCCCTCTCCCGCATCGTCGACCTCGTGGCCGGAGCCGGAGACCAGGTTCGGTCCATCGCCGCCGCCGCCGAACAGCAATCCGCCACCACCGAAGCCATCAATGCCTCGGTCGGCGACATCAACGCCCTGGCCGCCAAAGCCGCCGACACCTTGGACCACTGCGCCGACGCGGTGCGTGAACTGGCTGATTTGGCGAACAATCTCAACGAGCTGATCCGCAATCTGCAGCAATAAAAGGAGACACCGCTGTTATTGTAGGACAAATGAGACTGACTTAAGGCTTGCCTATTCCCCATTTTCGAAGTAGGCATTCCTCCCATTGCGTACAAGCGATGTCCGGCCGTCCGTATGAGGCGCCGTCAGCATGTTGCCGTCATAACGGCTATGCCGACGGCGTTTTCCTGTATCCGTACGACATCCATAAGACCAAATCCCCAAAGACTCTGCCCGAGTCCACGTTCTTGCTGCCGCTTGTCGTTTCCGAAGAGGTGTCAGCTTGCAGGGGCGCAACCAGCAACAACCAAGGCGGCGTCGAAACGCCCCGCCGCCGCACCGCCAAGGAGAACGCCATGGGCAAGACAGGCATCACCGCCATCATCGCCGTATCGGTCACCGCCACCATCCTCGCCGGCATCGCCGCCATTGTGCTTTACGCCTCGGAGTCGTCCTATTCCATGCTCGACGCTGTCCAGGTCAATTCCCTGGAGCAAACCTCCGCCATGGCCTCGCGGTCGGCCGAGAGCTACATCCAGGGAACAGCGTCGCTGGCCGATTCCCTGGCCGACCAGACCGCCATCCAGGCGGCCTTTACCGGCGACGCGCCCCGGGCCCAGGAACGCCTGCGCAACTATATCGACTCCTTCAAGGACTATTTTTCCTTCTTCATCTTCGACGCCACGGGCAGGATCGTGGCCGGCGTCAACGCCGACGGCAAGGACCTGACCGGCAGCGACCGCAAGGACCGCGACTACGTCAAGGCCGTCCTGGCCGGCCAGGACCTTGTGTTCAGCAAAACCGTGCTCAAGGCCACCTCCGGCGACGCCCTGATCTACGTCGTGGCCAAGGCCATCCGCGACAAGGACGGCAAGGTGCTCGGCGGCGTCGCCGCTTCGCCCCTGTGGAACCAGTTCACCGCCGCCACCGTTGATCCGGTGCGCTTCGGCCAGCGCGGCTACGGCTTCATCCTCGACTCGGCCGGCGTCCTTATTTCCCATCCCCTGGACAAGTCCATGATCCTCAAGGACGTGTCCGGCGACGATTTCGTGCGCCAGGCCCTGGCCAAGGGCAACGGCTCGTTTGCATACGAATGGAAGGGCGAAAAAAAGGTCATGAGCGTGGCCCGCATCCCGGCCACGGGCTGGCTGGTGTGCATGTCCTATTACGTCGACGAAATGGCCGCCCCGGCCATCGAGCAGCGCAATGTGCTCATCGCCCTGGGTTTGGGTGTGGCCGTCCTGGCCGTGGCCGTCATCGTGCTCATCAACCGCCGGCTGGTGCTGCGCCCGCTTTTGTGCCTGAGCGATTTCACCGCCAAAGTGGCCGGCGGCGACTTTGGCGCTGTCATCCAGTGCCCGCTTAAGGCCGAACTGGCGGCATTTGGCGAAAACCTGCGCCAGATGGTGGCCGAACTTAAATCCAAACTCGGCTTCGCCCAGGGCGTGCTCAACGGTATCCCCTCTCCCTGCGGCATCGTCGGCCCGGACTTCAAGATGCTGTGGCACAACGAGGCAATCTGCCGGTTGCTGGACAAATATGAGCCCGGCAAATCCGCCGTCGGCCAAACTTCAGGCCAATTTTACTTAAACGATCCGAGCAAAAACACGCTTTCCGACCGGGCCATCCAGGAACACCGGATGCTTACGGCGGAAAATGACTTCACCACCGTGGCCGGACGCAAGCTGCGCATCGCCATACGCACCACGCCGTTTTATGATCTCGACGGCGCCCTGCTCGGCTCCATCTCGTTTTGGAACGACATCACCGAACTCTACGAGCAAAAGCGGCAAATCGAGGAACAAAACGCGGTCATCGCCCAAACCGCCGCCAGCGCCTCGGCCGTGGCTGACCGGGTGGCCGCCGCCTCCGAAGAACTCTCAGCCCAGATCGAACAGTCCAGCCGAGGAGCCGAGGAACAAAACGGCCGCGTCCAGGAGACGGCCACAGCCGTGGAAGAAATGAACGCCACCATCATGGAAGTGGCCCGAAACGCCGCCGCCACGGCCGGCAGCGCCGAATTGGCCCGGGACAAGGCCCGGGGCGGCGCGAAGCTCGTGGCCGACGTGGAGACCGCCGTGGGTTCCATCCGCGAGGAAGCGGTGGTCCTGACCGACAACATGCGCGGGCTTGGCGATCAAGCTAAGGGCATCGGGGCCGTCATGGACGTCATCTCCGACATCGCCGATCAGACCAACCTGCTGGCCCTTAATGCCGCCATCGAAGCGGCCCGGGCCGGCGAAGCCGGGCGCGGCTTCGCCGTGGTGGCCGACGAGGTCCGAAAGCTGGCCGAAAAAACCATGAACGCCACCAAGGAAGTGGGCCAGGCCATCGCCGGCATCCAGCGCGGCACGGCCGACGCGGTCTCCCGGGTGGAGCGGGCCGTTTCCAAGGTCGAGACGGCTTCGGGGCTGGCCGAGAAATCCGAAGCGGCCCTGACCGAAATCGTCTCCGTGGTGGAGGCGGCCGGCGATCAGGTCCGGGCCATCGCCACGGCGGCCGAGCAACAGTCGGCCACCTCCGAGGAAATCAACCGGTCCGTGGACTCCATCAGTTCCATTGCCAACGAAACGGCCCAGGCCATGCACCAGTCGGCCCAGGCCGTGTCCGATCTGGCCCGACAGGCCCAGGAGCTCAACACCCTGATGGCCAGCCTGGGCGGCGCGGACAGTGCGCCAACGGCTCTTGGCCGATAAAAAAACGTCCGGGGCCGATTTTCCCGGAGAGCAGCCCCATGGCCGTCGCCACGTCCCGGGACCCCTCGGCAACCGGGTCGGATAGGCCAGGGAAGCCGTTTTCTTCCGGTCCGGGAGCCTGCCCGAGGCTCCCGGACCGGTTTGCCTTTTTTGGGCATTGCGGCTAATTTATCTTTTTCCTTTGGGATGGGCTTTGCCGGGTTCCCCGGGCGGCTTTCCCACACGACAGCCAATATCGCGGGGAGCGTTCCCGATGGTTCCGGCCGGGTTTGCCCGAGGCCGGCGCTATGGGCCTATCCCCCGCACAAGGAGGCGCGACATGCGCATTCTGGTGGTCGGCTCAGGCGGCCGCGAGCACGCCCTGGCCCATACTTTGCTCAAAAGCCCCGACGTGTCGGCGGTCATCGCCGCGCCGGGCAACGGCGGCACCGCGTCCTGCGGCGAAAACGTGTCGCTTAGCGACACCGATGTGCCCGGCATCGTGGCCCTGGCCAAGGACCGGGGCATGGATCTGGTCGTGGTCGGCCCGGAAGCGCCGCTGGTGGCCGGGCTGCGCGACGCCCTGGAAACCGCCGGCGTGCCCTGCTTCGGCCCCGACGCCTACGCTGCCCAGCTTGAGGGCAGCAAGGCCTTTGCCAAGGACGTCATGACCGCGGCCGGCGTGCCCACCGCCGCCTACGCCTCCTTCACCGACGCGGCCAAGGCCCGGGCCTACGCGAAGGACCTTGGCCGGCCCGTGGTGGTCAAGGCTGACGGCCTGGCCGCCGGCAAGGGCGTCACCGTCTGCACGCAGACGGCCCAAGCCCTGGCCGCCATCGATGAAGCCATGGTGGACAAGGCTTTCGGCGCGGCCGGCGGCACGGTGGTCGTGGAAGAAATGCTGGTGGGCGAGGAAGCCTCGTTCCTGGCTTTTTGCGATGGGACCACGGCCGTGCCCATGACCGCTTGCCAAGACCACAAAGCGGTCTTCGACGGCGACCAGGGTCCCAACACCGGCGGCATGGGCGCCTACTGCCCGGCCCCGGTGCTGCCGCCCGCGCGCTACGCCGAGATGATGGAGCTGGTCATCCATCCGATTTTGAAGGAAATGGCCAAGCGCGGCCATCCCTTCACCGGCATCCTCTACGCCGGGCTCATGATGACCGAGACCGGCCCCAAGGTGCTCGAATACAACGTCCGTTTCGGCGACCCGGAGTGCCAGCCGCTGCTCATGCGCCTGGCTAGCGACCTGCCGGCCATCATGCTGGCCTGCCGGGCCGGCAAGCTCAGCCCGGAACTGGTGCGCTGGTCGGACAAAAGCGCCCTGTGCGTCGTCATGGCCGCGCCGGGCTATCCGGGCAACTACCCCAAGGGCATGCCCATCACCGGCATCGAGGCGGCCGAGGCGGCCGGCGGCGGGCTGGTCAAGGTGTTCCAGGCCGGCACGAAGCTTGTGGACGGTCGGGTCGTGACCTCGGGCGGCCGGGTGCTGGGCGTGACGGCCCTGGGCGACGGCTTGGCCCAGGCCAAGGCGACGGCCTACCGGGCTGTGGAGAAATTGCATTTCGACGGGGCCTTTTGCCGCCGCGACATCGGCGACAAAGGTCTTAAACGGGAGGGAAAATAGATGCGCATCGCCATTTTGATCGGCTCCATCTCCGACGAAGAGAAAATGCGTCCGTGCTCCAAGGTTCTTGATTCCTTGGGCATCGAACATATCTTCACCGTCACCTCGGCCCACCGTACCCTGGAGCGCACCGAGCGGGTCATCCGCGAATGCGAGGCCCGGGGCTGCCAGATTTTCATCTGCGCCGCCGGCCTGGCCGCCCACCTGGCCGGAGCCGTGGCCGCGCGCACGATAAAGCCCGTCATCGGCGTGCCCCTGTCTGCCCCGGGTTCCGCCCTTGGCGGCCTTGATTCCATGCTCTCCACCGTGCAGATGCCCCCGGGCTACCCGGTCGCCACTGTGGCCCTGGACGGGGCCGGCGCGAAAAACGCCGCCTGGCTGGCCGCTTCCATCCTGGCCCTTGGCGACGCCGAACTGGCCGGACGCATCCGCGCCGCCCGCGAAGGCTTTGCCAGCGACGTGGAGACCGCCGCCGCCAAGCTCGGCAGCAAGCTGTAGCCGCGCTTTTTTCAGGCCAAAAGCCCGGACCGACGCGCGTCGGTCCGGGCCTTTTGTCATTGACAGACCACAGGATGCAATGTCAAAAAAATCTTGTCTATAAATATTAATGACTACTGACGGCGAAACATAAGAATCAAGGATGCGCCATGACCAATCGCTCAAACCACCAACGCTCTTCGAGATTGAAAAGAGCATCACGAACACATGAAGCGTTTCCGAATGAATTAGCTGAAGAAAATACGCTGCAAACAGAATTGTTGAACAAAATAATTCAGCTAGAGAACAAGCTCGACGAAAAAAACAAGTCTGCCGACATCATGGCTGCGCATTGCGAAAGGATAGCTGATGCACACAATCGCATAAGCGACATAACGACAAATATAACTATCCTGACCGTTGTCCTTACATTAGCACTTGGAACCATTGGTTATTTAAGCCATGAAAAAGCTATAAATGAATCCAAATCAAAAGTCGACGAATGGTTTACCAAAGAAAAAACTCACCTTGAGGAAAGACTGAACAATGGTGTTTCTAAATTACTTGGCGACTCTGAACTTAGAATAAAGCAACAAGAACAAGAAATAAGCGATAGCCATGCCAAATTTCTAACCGCAGTCAACGACAAAATACAAAAAATAAACGAACCAATAGTCAACAACCTACTACAGCAGACGCTTGAAAAAAACCAAAATGAAATACAGAACTCTCTTAAAAACATAATAAACACTACAGACAGCTCAACAAACAACAATGCGACAAACATATACATCAAAGCGTTCGACTTTTACTACTTACAAGATTATGAGAAAGCCATAAAAGCATGGGAAGATGTTATTCAAATCGACGCAAAAAGCTCAATACTATCTGCAAAATCGCTCAACAACATTGGCTATTCATACGAAAAGATGCACAAATATCCCAAAGCCATAGAACACTACACCAACACGATAGAAACATTTAAAATATCTCAAAATGTTGACATCAAACAACAAGTCGCCATAGCCTTGAATGCAAAAGGAGCGTCTCTCCGGAAAATTGGGTTAACTGATGAAGCAATAAAAACATACAATACAGCGATAGACGACTATTCTAACACATCCTCAAAAGAGCTTACCACTGTTATAGCCGACATTCACTCAAACAAGGGCTATGCACTTCTGTTCAAGAAAAACTACAAAGAATCAATTGAGTCAAGCTCAAAAGCACTCGCAACGTATAAAGAATTAAACACTGAACAGCTACGAAGCAGCATACTTAACACAATAGCTCAAATATGTGAAGCACTGGTAAAAGACAACAGACCAGAGGACGCACTTATCGAAATTGACAAAGCAATCATTGATTATAATAATTTTAAATTTAAATACACATGGGAAGCCCCTGTCCCATATGCATACTCAATAAAAGGATCCGCCCAAGATGCTCTCAATAGACACAAAGATGCACAAAAAACATACAATGAAATGGTAAATAAATTCAAGAATAGTCAAGACGATGAAACCCAATCCGAAGTCAAAAGAGGGCTTACTGAAGCTCTCTCCAGGGCAAATAACCGCGGAGACACAACTTCAATATCATATTACAAACATTTACTAACTAATTACGACACTAAAAGCTCATCTTCAAATTAAAAAAATTGCAGTAACACAGGATACATCAGGGCTGGACGAACAAGACATTTATCAGGGCGAACCCGAGCCGCCGGTGGTCTTCTCCGCCCAAGGAGGCCGGCGAAAACGCCCGGTCCAGGCGAAACTCGAACGTTGCCTGCCCGCCGGCAAGCAGCGCCCCGGGAACGGCCACCTGCTGCACGGCCGGCGCGGCCGCCAGTTCCAGCGTCGCCAGTAGCTTGCCGTTGACCCAAACCTCTAGGGCCTGGGAATCCTTCCCCGGAGCCAGCACGCCGCCGGCCGTGAAAGCCAGCAGCCCGTCCTTGCCGGGCGTGACGCCGCCAAAGGGCAAACTGGCCCGCTCCCCCCGGCTGTACACGCCCCAGGCGGCCGGCCAATACCAGCCGCAGCGGCCGTAAAACCGGCGAGGCAGCTCGGCTGCCGCATAAAGACGGCCGGGGGTGAGCGTCACGGGCCGAGCGGCCAAGAGCCTTAGGCTTACGCCAAGCCAGGCGTCATCCCGGCGCGCTTCTCGCCAAGCGACGTACTGCCGCCAGTAGGCCTCCAGGTCGAATCCGGGATGGCCTGCCACCAGTCCAAAAGGATCGACACGGGCGGCAATACTGCCGTTTAGGCTGCCCGCTTCGGGACTGCTCGCCCCAGCGGCATTGCGCGCCTGGGCGGCGAGGCTCCCGGCCCGGTCCCAGGCGGCCGTGTACTCCAGCATGGCCTGGCTCATGTCCGCGTTATGATAATAGGTATAGGCCGAGGCCGCGCCCAGGACCAAGCCGAACAGGACCGAGAGGGCAAGCCGCCGCGCTCCGTGGCCAAGATGCTTGCCAAGCAGGCAAACAAGGCAAGCCAGGGCGGCCGTGGCCCACAAGAAGGCGAACCGGCTGTCGACATAGGCAGGCAAATGCTCCAGCTGCAATTGCTGGTATTTGGGCGAAAGCGCCAAGGGCAGGACGACAAAAAAGGCCAAGCCGAGGCAGGCCGCCGCCAGACGCTTGCCAAAGGCCAGCCCCCGCTGCTCGTGGAGCGTGGCCGCCCCCAAAAAGGCGCTGCCGACAAACACGCCGGCCAGGGGGAAGAGGCCCCCGGGCGGCGGCGAGGCGTTGGCCGCCAGCACGGCGTAAAGGTCGGGCCGGGCCAGGGTGAAGCCGCCCACGGCGTGGGTCGCGGCCGTGGCCAGGACCAGGGCCGGATCCATGGTCGCGGCCAGGGTGGTGCCGGCATAGGCCGGGGGATGGAGCAGCCGCCAGCCGCCGTAAGCCAGGGCGGCCAAGGCCACCGGGGCCGCGTCGAACCAGGTGTTCTTGCGCCGCAAAAGAGCCTTGCCCTTGGCGACCAGCCCACCCTGGCCGCGCCACCAGGCCAGGGCGTACTCCAGGAGCAGCAGGGAGACGCCGAAAATAAAGACATAGTCGCTGGCCAGATAGGCGGCCAGCACCACGGCAAAAAGAGCCAGCCGCTTGGCCGTCGAGGCCTGGGAGAGCGCGTCGTCTGGCAACAGGATCAAACGAGAACAAACCAGCAGCAGCGCCGGCAGGGTAAAGGCGATGGTAAAGCTGTTGGGCGGCAGATTATTGAAATCGAGAATTTGCAGGGAAACGAGCAGCAGCAACAGCAGTGTCGCGGCCTCGGCCCGGACAAGCCGGGCCCAATAGGCGGCAAAGGCCCACAAGAGTCCGAAATAGACGCCGACAAACAGCGCCCGAACCACGAAATAGTCGGACAGCAGCTCGGCGTAATACGAAAGCGGCGAGAAGAAAAAGCAAAAGCGCCCGGAGACCACGGCGGCGGCCACGGACTCGGTCAGGATGGCCTCAAAGCCTCGCATCGATACGGCATGGAGGGCCAACTGGTCTGGGGTGAGGCGGTAGCCCGACAGGAAGAGCACGCCCTGGAGCGCCACCACCACGGCCAGGGCGGCATAGCGCAGGGACCTGCTGCGCAAAAGCCTCGCCGCGCCCGACACGAACCCGCCGGCCGGCTCCCTTCCCACTCGCGCATCGTTGGGACCGGCCGCCTGGTGCGACGCCATCAGGCCTGTCCATCCCGGGCCTTGGCCCGAAGCTCGGCGTCGATGCAGCGCAGGGCTTCGAAGGAAACCGCGCCGCCAAGGGCTTCGTGGGCAGCGCCCAGGCCAGGGACGCCCTCGCGCCGCTGCCGCGACAGGGTCTCACGCGCCCGGGCCAGGAGCTCGTCCGGCAAGCCGCACACGGCCGCCGCTTCGATCTTGCCCCAGGCCACATAAGCCAGCAGATGGCCGTGGATGGTGGACACGGCCAGCTCGCGCTTTTTGGCCACCGCCTCCACCGAGCCAAGTTCCTGGAAAAGCGCCAAGGACTTGGCCGCCGTGTCGTTGGGTTCGCGGGGAGCAAGCGTGCCGGCCTCGGGCGGCAGGGCCGGACGCGGCGCGGCCCGGCCATGGGCGGCGTAGTGCTCGGCGAGCATAATGATAAGCGTCTGGCCGTATTTGTCGATCTTGGCCTGGCCCATGCCGCCGGCTCCGGCCAGCCCGGCGGCGTCCTGGGGCTTTAAAAGCACCACGTCCAGCAGCGTGCGGTCATGGAAGACCACATAAGGCGGCACGCCGGCCTCCTTGGCCGTCTCGGCCCGCCAGGAGCGCAGCCGGTCCCACAGGGCCGCGTCCTCGGGCGCGGCAAGATGGTCGTAGACCCAGCTCTTCTTGCCGCCGCCCTCCCCGGCCGTGCCCCGGGAACGCTTGCGCCGCTCCTTGGGCGCCGGCTCCTTGGGCAGGCGCATGGCAAAGGGCCGCTGCCCTTTAAGAATCTCCCAAGCCAGGGGCGTGAGCACAAGGCCCCCGTGGCCGGCCTCGTCCGGGGCCAGGGCTCCCATGGCGGCCAGACGGCGGTAGATGGCCCGCCAATGGTCCTTGGTCAGGTCCGCGCCGATGCCAAAGGTGCTCACTTCGCGGTGGTTGAAGCGTTCCACCTGGCTGGTCGGCCGACCGAGCAGCACGTCGACCAGATGGCCAGCCCCGAAGCGCTGGCCGGTGCGAAAGACGCACGACAAGGCTTTCTGGGCGGCCACGGTGGCGTCCTCGGGTTCGCTGGGGTCCAGGCAAGCGTCGCAGTTGCCGCACGGCTCAAGCCTGGCCTCGCCGAAATAGCCGAGCAGGGTCTGACGGCGGCAGCAGTCGGTCTCGCAGTAGCCGGCCAGGGCGTCGAGCTTGGAAAGATCGATGCGGGTGCGCGTGCCTTCGCCGCCTTCCGGGGCAATAAGCCGGCGCAGGGCGGCGAAATCGTTCATGCTGTAGAGCATCAGCGCCGTGGCCGGCTCGCCGTCGCGACCGGCCCGGCCGGTCTCCTGATGGTAGGCCTCCAGACTTTTGGGCGGATCAAGATGGGCCACGAAGCGCACGTCGGGCTTATCCACCCCCATGCCGAAGGCCACGGTGGCGGCCATGACCAGGCCTTCCTCGCGCATGAAGCGGTCCTGCCGGCGGTCGCGCTCGGCCGGGGCCAGGCCGGCATGGTAGGCCAGGGCCGGGATGCCGTTGTCGGTGAGCCACTGGGCCGTGTCCTCGGTCTTGGCCCGGGAGAGACGGTAGACGATGCCGGACTGGCCGGGGTGCTCCTCGCGGATAAATCGCAAAAGCCGCCGCCGGGGCTGGTCCTTGGGTTCGACCAAGTAGCGGATGTTGGGCCGGTCAAAGCCGGTGGCGAAAATCCGGGCCTGGGACAACTCCAGACGGGTGAGAATGTCGGCCCGGGTCGGGCCGTCGGCCGTGGCGGTCAACGCCAGGCGGGGCACGCCGGGAAAGTCGTGGGCAATGGAGGCCAGCTGCAGATATTCCGGCCGGAAGTCATGCCCCCACTGGGAGACGCAGTGGGCCTCGTCGATGGCGAAAAGGGCCAGGGGCAGCCCGGCCAGCAGATTGGCGAACCCTTGGGTCATGAACCGCTCCGGAGCGGTATAGAGGATGTCGAGCTCGCCCCGACGCAGCCTGGCCATGACCTCCCGGGCCGCGCCGGCCGGCAGGGCCGAATGCAGGCACTCGGCCCGCACGCCAAGGCCGGTCAGCGTTTGCACCTGGTCGCGCATCAGCGCAATGAGCGGCGAGATGACAATGGCCGTGCCCGGGCGCAGGATGGCCGGAATCTGGTAGCACAGCGACTTGCCGCCGCCGGTGGGCATCAGCACCACGGCGTCGCCGCCGCC
>JAEZEM010000179.1 GCA_023417745.1 Pseudomonadota bacterium | reverse complement strand
GATGAGACCGCCGCCGATGCCCAGGATGCCGGCCAGCCAGCCGGTGAAGAAGCTGACGGCGATGGGCAGCCAGGCGGAGCAGTAGATGCCGGCCACATTCAGGTGGACCATGGGCGGGATCTTCAGCTTGTGCAGGGCCTTGTGCCATTCAAGACCGGTGGAGTTCTTGTCCACTTCCTGGCCGGCGGCGATGGCGGCGCGGTCCTTGGCCTTGCGGCGGGCGATGTCGGTAAAGACCATCCAGGTGATAAAGGCCAGCAGCGCGAGGTAGATCCAGCGCACGACCATGTCGACCTTGCCGATGCGTTCCAGCCACATGATCATTTGCGCGCCGACTTCAAAACCGGCCACCGTGCCAAAGAGCATGATGAAGCCGAGCTTGTAGTCGACGTTGCCGAACTTGCCGTGGCGCATGGTGGAAATGAGCGACTTGCCGGCCATGTGGGCGATGTCGGTGCCGATGGCGAAAGCCATGGGGAAGCCGAGAATATTAAGGCCCGGGGTGACCATCCAGGCGCCGCCCATGCCAAAGAAGCCGCCGATGACGCCGACGCCGATGCCGAGAATGATGAGACCGGGCCAGAAAATTTTCACGCCGGCAATGGGCATGAGGATGTAAAGCCATTCCATGGGTATCTCCTTGTTGCCTTGGCGTTTCGGTTTAGTGTTCGGCCAGGTCGCGGGACTTCAGGTCAATGCCGATGAAGTGCATGATGATGTCGGCCAGCACGCCGAAGATCACGCCGATAAGCGGAATCAGGATAACGGTCAGAATGGTGAAGTAGAGGTGGGACTCGTTATAGAGGTTGGCCCACCAGGCCATGATGCCGGAGAGCTTACGGGTGTCGGCCACCATGACGATGGGCGCGCCGCCGCCGCCGGCGGCGAAAGCCATGGTCGGAGCCAGGAGCAGCCCGGTAACGAACATTGCCAGTAAAGCCTTGCCTTTCGCGAACATAATGTTTCCCCTCCAGAGCGTTAACGAACGATAAGAACCGAACACGGGGCGTGGCGCGCGATCTTGGTGGCGACCGAGCCGATCAGATACTGCGACAAGCCCTTTTTTCCCTGGTGACCTATGATGATCATGTCGATGCCCTTGTTCTTGGCATGGGCCATGATGAGATCGGCCGGAGAGATGCCCTGTTCCACGATGACCTCGGCGTCGATGCCGGCGTCCTTGGCGACCTTGCCGTAGTCCTGGGCGGCAACCTTGGTGGCGGCAAAAACCTTGTCCGTAATGGAATTGACGTCGAGGTAGTCGCCGAGGTCCATGTAATCTTCGGCCACGGTCATGATGGACAGCGTGGCTCCTTCGAGCTTGGCCAGGGCGATGGCTTTTTCCAGGACGGTCACTGCGTAGGGGGATTGATCGAGAGCGACGAGCATTTTCATGAGAACACCTCCTTGCCTGTTTCGGGCGACCTCGGCCGCGTTGTTTTCGCGCTGACTAAAGCAAGGGGTGTGCCGGCGTGATTATATGGCTTGAATTGCAGAAGAAAGCATTTTAGTGAAAAAAAGCGCTTGACGAGTTGGCGCTTTTTTTGCGTATTGATAACGCAAGAAAAGACTGATCACGCAAAACGCGCAACGTCTTCGGTCGGCCTGGAGGTCCCATGCTGAGCCTGTTTCGCCGCCCCAGCGGGCACGGCCCCTCGGAGGCCTATCTCAAGGGGCTGTCCGACTGGAGCATCCGCAAGAAACTGCTCGTCTTCCTCATCCCCCCCGTGGTCGTGATCCTGGCCGCCACGGGGCTGGTCCTCAACGTCTTCTCCAACCGCTACATCGACATGGCTCTGGGGCGCACGACGTTGACCTTGACCCTGGCCCAGGCCCATGAAATCGAAACGCTCCTCGAAGGCTGCCGGGAAGACATCGTGGCCATGGGCTATCGCGCCATGACCCGGGAACGGCTGCGCCAATTCATGGAAGCCTCGGCCGCCGCCCGGGGCCAGCTCTATGCCGAGGCCGCCTATGTGGGCGACGGGCCGGACAACCAGTACGTGTTCATCAATAGTGGGGACCGGGTGGAGGAGGCGCCGTCGGAGGTGGTCCATCAGGCCAAGAACAGTCCGCTGGTGATTTCGCGCAAGGCCATTGATCTCAAGCGCGGCCAAGTGTCCCTGTCGGACATGGTGGAAGTCTACTATCCGCCGACGGGTTTTGGCAGCAAACCCCGTCAGCGCGATCTGGCCCTGCTGCGCCTGACTTCGCCGGTGGTCGAGGAGAACGGACGCGTCGCCGGCTATCTCGTGTTATCTGTGGACGTCAGGCAATTGCGCAACATCCTTTCCCTTTACAACTCGCCGCGCTCGCCCCTGGCCGGGTTCAATCGCACCGCTGAGAATCGGCTCAGCTTTTTCTGCGACGAGCGGGGCTGGATTCTGTTCCAGTCCGAGAACCTTGATGAACCTGGGCGGGAACTTTCGGTGGAGATGGCCAAGGCCGGGCTTTCCGGCGACCACGGCAAGCCAGGCTACGACGGCGCGTTTCGCCCCGGACCCCGCCACGAGACCTTCTGGCGCATGGTGACGGCCATCCAGCAGAGCCACTCCGGCCTTGAGCGCGGCGAAGCCGATTTCGGACCGTCCAAGATCGCCAGCAGCGACGACTTCATCGGCTACGCCCCGGTCCGCTTCCGAGGCCTGGGCGGCGACGACGCCGGCGAAACCGTGGGCGGCGTCGTCTACATTGACCGCAGCCTGCTTCCCCGGGCCGCCGAATTCGGCCAGTTCAACATCCTTTTCGTCACCACCCTGGGCGCGGTCCTGGCCATGGCCGGCGGCATCATCATCCTGGCCCGGGTCATCACCAAGCCCATCCTGCGCCTGGCCGACGAAGTCCGGTCCATGCGTCTGGAAGGCCGGCTCCACGAGATCGAACTGCCCGACAGCGACCTGGACACGGCCACGCTCAAGCGCGCCATCAACCGTCTGGTGGCTGCCCTGCTGTCCAAGGAGATGGAAATCAAGGTGCGCGATGAACGGTTGCGCTCGGTGCGCGATCGGGAACGGGTGCAACTGGTCGCGCCGACATCGCGCCAGCCTTTGCGGGATGAAGCCCTGGAAGATTTGGTCGGAAACAGCCCAGCCATGGAGAACTTGCTCTCCCGCATACAAAAAACTGCTGCAACCGACGCCGATGTGCTCGTCATCGGCGAAACCGGCACCGGCAAGGAGCTGACGGCCGAAGCCATCCATCGCCTGAGCCGCCGCAAGGACATGCCGTTTATCTCCATCAACTGCGGCGCGCTGGATGAAAACCTGCTCATGGACGCCCTTTTCGGCCACGTCAAAGGGGCTTTTTCCGAGGCCAAGAGCGACCGGAAGGGCGCGTTTCTGGCTGCCGACGGCGGCACCTTGCTGCTTGACGAGATCGGCAACGCCTCGCCGCGCGTCCAGCAGGCGCTGCTTCGCGCCTTGTCGGTGCGGCGCATCAGCCCCCTTGGCAGCGACGAGGAGCAGGCCTTTGACGCCCGGGTCATCGCCGCCACCAACGTCAATCTCAAGGATCTGGTGGCATCGGGCGAGTTTCGCGAAGATCTTTTCTATCGGCTCCAGGTGCTGGCCGTCAGCACGCCGACCCTGCGCGACCGCCAGGATGACATTCCCGTGCTGGCCGGCTATTTCCTCAAGCTGGCCAGCCGGCGCATGGGCAAGGGCGAGCTGTCGCTTTCCCGCGGCGCTCTGGACAAACTGCTGCACCATGCCTGGCCAGGCAATGTCCGGGAACTCAAGAACTGCATCATCCGGGCGGCCGCCCTGGCCGAACGGGAACTTATCCTGGCCGAGGACATCCATTTCGAGGACGCCATGCTCGGTGAACTTTCGGCCCAGCCAGCCTTTTCGGCGCAGCTCGAAACGGCCCCGGAATCCCACGTCCTGGACGCGCCCCTGTCCCAACGCCAGCGCAAGGCCCTGCGCGAACTCCTTGAGCGGCCGAATTTTTCACGCAAGGACTACCAGGACGCCGGCGGCAGCGACGTGCCCCAACGCACCGCCCAGCACGATCTCCAGGATCTCGTGTCCCGGGGCATCGTGGCCAAAGAAGGCAAAGGCCCGTCCACCCGCTACCGGCTTGTCGGGCGCCGGGAGACGGCGTCTCAAGAATAAAGGGGACAGACAAACGCTGCCGCTAGGCCTGTATTTTGGGCGGAGACAGGTTTGATTGGAAGAAGCTTGTCGGTTGGGCGTCTGCTAACCGAGCCACCAGCGCGCCGCCGCCACGATCCCCATGCCCAGGGCCACCGGGCCGAAAAAGCCCCGCGTGCGCACGGCCAGGGCAAACGAGGCCAGCCCGGCCCACAGCACGACGTTGCCCAGGCCGATGTCGAGGCGGCCGTCCGGGCGCAGCAAAGCCGGCGCGACCAGGGCGGCCAGCACCGCCGCCGGCACGTGGGCCAGGAGCCGAATCGCCCAGGGCGACAGGGTCCGGCCGGCCAGGGCCAGCAGCGGGGCGCTTCGGGTGAGATAGGTCACCCCGGCCATGGCGACGATGGTCAGGCAGGCTTTCGCGTCATCCACTGTTCCACTCCAAAGCCGCAGGCCGCGCCCAGCAGTCCCGCCGCCAGCGCGCCGTAGCCGGTAATGCCCAAGGCGGCCGCGCCAAGGGACAGGCCGGCTCCAGCCACGGCCGCCGCCACCTGGGACGGGCCGGCCAGCTGGCCGGCCAGCAACGCCAGAAACATGCCCGGCAAGGCGAAATCCAGGGCAAAGGCCCGGCCGTCGCCCATGACGTCGCCGACCAGAAGGCCAAGAGCCGTGCCGCCGACCCAGGCGGCCTGGGCCAGGACGTTGATGGTCAGGGTGAGGGCCTTGTCCCGGTCGCCGCGCCCGAACCGGGCGGCGTGGAGGGCAAAGCTTTCGTCGGTGAGTTCAAAGGCAAAGGCGGCCAACTCTCGCTTGCGCCAGCCGCGCAGCAAGGGCGACATGGCGGCGGCGAACAGCACGTGGCGCAAATTGACGGCAAAGGTCGTGGCCACGATGGAGGCCAACGCCGCGCCCGACGCAAAAAGCCCCACGGCCACCAGCTGGGCCGAACCGGCATAGACAAGCACGGACATCAAAAGGACATTGAGCGCCGACAAGCCGGCCTTGCCGGCCAGCACGCCGTAGGCCATGCCGACGGGCACATAGCCCATGGCGATGGGCAGCGTCAGGGACAAGGCTTCCTTGACGACGCCCTTGGCAAGAAGTGCTGCTGCTGGTTGTTGCATGGCTTGGCCGGAAGTTTGGACTTTCGGGAAAAAGAAACCCGGCCGGAGCCGGGGTTTCCATGCCGCCTGGGGCTGTGGGATGCGCGGCGGCTAATCGTCTTCGTCGCCCTCGCCGCCGATGCGGTCCTGATGGCGGTCCAGGGTGATGGAAAAGGCCACGGAATAGAAGTGGTGGAAGAAGTCGACGTATTCCACGTACACGTCGGGCGGCACGGTGAGCATGGCCGGGGAGTAGTTGATGATGCCCTTGACCCCGGCTTCGATAAGGAAATTGGCGGCGCGCTGGGCGCGGTTGACGGGCGTGGTGATAAGCCCGATCTCGATGCCAAGCTCTTTGACAGCATCCTTGAGGCGGCGGGTGCAGACCACTTCCAGACCGGAGATTTCCTCGCCGATCTTGAAGGGATCGCAGTCGAAGGCCCCGACGATGTCAAAGCCGCGAAATTTGAAATCCTGATGGCGCAACAGCGCCTTGCCCAGGTTGCCGACGCCGACCAGGGCGCACTTCCAGACGCGATCAACGCCCAGGGAGTGCTTGATGGAATACATGCGGTCCTGGACGTGGTAGCCGACGCCGCGGACGCCGAATTCGCCGAAGTAGGCAAGGTCCTTGCGGATCTGGGA
>JAEZEM010000176.1 GCA_023417745.1 Pseudomonadota bacterium | reverse complement strand
GGCGGCCCCAGCCAGTCCGGCGGCCACCACAAGATCAACATCGCCTGGATCAACCAGAAGGTCGGCACCTTCGAACCCAAGATCACCAGCGACTACGTCATCAACTACGTGGGCGAATACAACATCCAGGGCGACCAGGTCGTCATGGACGACTACTTCAAGCGCATGGGCATCCAGGTGCTGTCCACCTTTACCGGCAACGGCGGCTACGACGACCTGCGGGCCATGCACCGCGCCCACTTGAATGTCCTGGAATGCGCCCGCTCGGCCGAATACATCTGCAACGAGCTGCGCAAGCGTTACGGCACGCCGCGCCTGGACATCGACGGCTTCGGTTTTGGCCCCTTGGCCGCGTCCCTGCGCAAGGTGGCGCTGTTTTTTGGCATCGAGGACCGGGCCAAGAAGATCATCGAGGAAGAAACCGCCCGCTGGAAGCCCGAACTCGACTGGTACGCCGCCCGCCTCAAGGGCAAGCGCGTCTGCCTGTGGCCCGGCGGCTCCAAGCTGTGGCACTGGGCGCACTGCATCCACGACGAAATGCAGTTGGACGTGGTCTCGGTCTACACCAAGTTCGGCCACCAGGGCGACATGGAAAAGGGCATCGCCCGCTGCGAGGAAGGGGCGCTGGCCATCGACGATCCCAACGAACTGGAAGGCCTTGAGGCCATGGACATGGTCCAGCCCGACATCATCTTCACCGGCAAGCGGCCGGGCGAGGTGGCGAAGAAAGTTCGCGTGCCCTACTTAAACGCCCACGCCTACCACAACGGCCCCTGGAAGGGCTTCGAAGGCTGGGTCCGCTTCGCCCGCGACGTCTACAACGCCGTCTATTCGCCCATCCTGGAGCTAGCCAAGCGCGACATCAGCAAGGACGAAATCCCCACCGACCAGGGGTTCGTCACCCGGCGCATGCTCTCCGACGTGAACCTGCCCGAAGAGGTGCGCAACTCCACCGAGCTGCGGCCCTACACCGGCGAGTTCGACAATCTGGCCTGCTACAAGGACAAGACCTATCCCCTCATGGAAAAGCAGCCGGCCCCGGGCGCGGCGGCCTAAAGGACAGCCGACATGGAAGCATTGCGCAAGGAGCGTGTCGAGCAGCTCGTCGACTACATCATGAAGAAGTGCCTGTGGCAGTTCCACTCCCGGGCCTGGGACCGGCGCAACCAGAACGAGGGCATCCTCACCAAGACCAGGCAGATCCTGTGCGACGAGCCGGTCAACCTGGAGACCCCGGCTGAGCGTTGCTACTGGGTGGACGCCGTGCTGCTGGCCGAGGCTTTCAAGGAGAAATACGCCTGGCTGGACGGCCTGCCCAAGGAAGAGATCGCCGCTGTCATGAAGGATCTGCACGAGCGCATGGACTATCTGACCATCGACGGGTCCCTCAACAAGGAACTCACCGACCAGCACTACTAGCCGGCCGTCAGCTCCGGCAGGATTTCGGAAGAAGGCTCCCGCCCGGTCCCGGCCCGGCCGGCCGGCGGGACGCCGTAAGGCCCGGCCCCTCGGCGGTCGGGGGCTTGCTTCCGACCGGCATCGAACATTTTTTGAGAAGGAACGGCATATGACTTGCGAACTCATGGAACGGCCCCGGGCCGGCGTCATCAATCCCATCTTCACCTGCCAGCCGGCCGGGGCGCAGTTCGTCAGCATCGGCATCAAGGACTGCATCGGCATCGTCCATGGCGGCCAGGGCTGCGTCATGTTCGTGCGGCTCATCTTCTCCCAGCATTTCAAGGAGAGCTTCGAGCTGGCCTCGTCCTCGGTCCACGAGGATGGCGCGGTGTTCGGGGCCTGCGGCCGGGTGGAGCAGGCCGTGGACGTGCTCCTCATGCGCTATCCCCACGTCAAGGTAGTGCCCATCATCTCCACCTGCTCCACCGAGGTCATCGGCGACGACATCGACGGCGTGGTCACCAAGCTCAATAACGGCCTGCTCAAGGAAAAGTACCCCGGCCGCGAGGTCCATCTCATCCCCATCCACACCCCGAGCTTCGTCGGCAGCATGATCACCGGCTACGACGTGGCCATGCGCGACATCGTGGCCTATTTCGCCAAGAAGACCGAACCCAGCGGCAAGCTCAACGTCTTTACCGGCTGGGTCAACCCCGGCGACGTCACGGCCATCAAGCACCTGCTCGAAGTCATGGGCATCGAGGCCACGGTGCTGTTTGAGATCGAGGCCTTTGACGCGCCCATGATGCCTTCGGGCAACCACGTCGCCCACGGCGAGACCACCATCGAGGATATCGAAGGCACGGCCAACGCCGTGGGCACCATGGCGCTGAGCCGTTATGAGGGCGGCAAGGCCGCGACCTATCTGGAAAAGGAGTTCGGCCTGCCGACCATCATCGGCCCCACGCCCATCGGCATCCGCAACACGGACACCTTTTTGGCCCATCTCAGAACGCTCACCGGCAAGCCCATTCCCGAGTCCCTGGTCCATGAGCGCGGCGTGGCCATCGATGCGCTCACCGACCTGGCCCACATGTTTTTCGCCGACAAGAAGGTGGCCATCTACGGCAACCCGGATCTGGTCATCGGCCTGGCCGAGTTCTGCATCGACCTCGAAATGCAGCCGGCCCTGTTGCTGCTTGGCGACGACAACACCAACTACGAAAAGGACCCGCGCATCAAGGCGCTCAAGGAAAACGTCGATTGGGACATGGAAATCGTCACCAACGCCGATTTCTGGGAACTCGAAGACCGGGTCAAGAACAAGGGTCTCAAGCTCGACCTGATCCTGGGCCACTCCAAGGGGCGGTTTATTTCCATCGACTACAACATTCCCATGGTGCGGGTGGGCTTTCCCACCTACGACCGGGCCGGCATGTTCCGCCATCCGGTCGTGGGTTACGCCGGCGCCGTCTGGCTGGCCGAGCAGATGGCCAACGCGTTGTTTGCCGACATGGAATACAAGCACGTCCGGGAATGGAGCCTCAACATGTGGTAGGCGGCCTGGCGCGGCCTGGCGCGCCGGGGCAGGGCGCGTCTGCCTGGACAGGGCTGTCCCGGCAGGCGTCGCCTGGAAAAGGGAGGGGGACACGATGCGGCGCACGATCATGACAACGCCTGACGGCACGGCGAGGGCCGAGCCGGCGGCGACCGGCCGGGCGAGAAAACTGTTGTATTTTTGCTACGGGGCCGACATGCTGGAGGGCCGCATCCGGTCGCGCTGCGCCTCGCCCAAGGTGGTGGCTGTGGCCCGGCTGGCCGACCATCGCCTCGGCTTTTACGGCTACAGCCCGGTCTGGGACGGCGGCCTGGAAACCGTGGAGCCGGCCCCTGGGCACGAAGTCTGGGGCGTGGTGTATGCCCTGGGCTTTACCGACGCCGACAGCCTGGACGCCTGGCAGGGGGTGCGGCTCAACGGCACGGGGGCCTACTTTCACTATCCGGTCGAGGTTGCCGACGCCCAGGGCACGGCCTACGCGGTGCTCGTCTACAAAAAGGATCTCCTCGGCGAACCGACCCTGCCCAGCCGCCCCTATCTCGACGTCATCGTGGCTGCGGCCCGCCAGCGAGAATTGCCTCCCCAGGCCATTGAAAGTCTGCAAGCCCTGCCGGCCCGGCCGGCCGATTATCCCGTGCCCCGTTACGGCCTGGCCCGCCGGGAAGGCGTGCTCCCCGGCGAGACCTGCGCCGACTGCGGCAGCCTGGTTCCGCCACGCGCCGCAGTGCCTGCCCGGGCCTGAAACACTGATAATCAAAGGAGAATCGCCAATGTCCACGCTGACGCATCCCGGCCATCCCCACGGCGCCATGCGGCGCAAGGATCGGGAGATCACCGACCGCGCCGCCATCGACGCCATTTTGGCCGAAGGCCGAGTGCTGTACCTGGCCCTGGCCGACGACAACGTCCCGTTCGTGGTCCCGGTGTACTATGCCTATGACCATACGGGACTCTTTTTTCACTGCGCCCGGGCCGGGACCAAGGTCCGCATCATGCAGCGCAATCCCGTGGTGAGCTTTGTCGTGTCCCTGGATCACGGCATCGTCGAAAGC
>JAEZEM010000165.1 GCA_023417745.1 Pseudomonadota bacterium | reverse complement strand
AAAGCGTCCGTGACCTGTTTGGCCGTTACGGCCCCGTCCAGTCCGTCAAACTGATTTCCGACCGCGAGACCGGCAAACCGCGCGGCTTCGGATTCGTGGAGATGGACGACGACGCCGCCGCTGACGACGCCATCCGGGCCCTGGACGGCGCCGAGTTCGAAGGCCGTAGCCTCAAGGTCAACGAGGCCAAGCCCCGCGCTCCGCGCCCCCCCCGTCGCCCGGCCGGGTAAAACGACCGGCGCAACATCTTTCCTCCCGGGGTCGGCTCGTCCGACTCCGGGAGTTTTATTCTCCTTTGCCGGCTGGCCCTTTTCTTGCTCACCTGCCCCCATCCTCCCGGAGGCAACCATGCACGTCAAATTTCTGATCATCGGGGCCGGCCCCACCGGCCTTGGCGCGGCCAACCGCCTGGCCGAACTCGGCGAAAACGATTTCCTCGTCCTGGAGCGCCATCCCTATCCCGGCGGCCTGGCCGCCAGCTTCACCGACGCCGTCGGCTACACCTGGGACGTGGGCGGACACGTCGTATTCTCCCACTACCAGGCCTTCGACAAGCTCCTGGACGAACTCCTTGGCAACGAAGTCCTGCGCCACCAGCGCGAGTCCTGGATACGCCTGGCCGGAACCTTCGTTCCCTACCCCTTCCAGAACAACATCCGCCGCCTGCCCCCGGACCTTGTCTGGGAATGCGTCGAGGGTCTGCTGGCCGCCGGCCGCGACGCCGCCGCCGGAGTCCATCCCGACCCGCCGGCCAACTTCCGGGACTGGATCGACAGGGTGTTCGGCCCGGGCATCGCGCGGCTTTTTATGGTTCCCTACAATTTCAAGGTCTGGGCCCATCCGGCCACGGCCATGTCCCACCGCTGGATCGGCGAGCGCGTCTCGGTGGTGGACGCCGGGCGGGTGGTCAAAAACATCATCTACGGCACGGACGACGTGGCCTGGGGACCCAACAACACCTTCAGCTTTCCCCTGCGCGGCGGCACGGGCGAGATCTTTCGCCGTCTGGCCGGCCGCTTCGCCGACCGCCTGCGCCTGGGCGAGGCCTGCCGCCGGGTCGATCCGGTCGAAAAGACCGTGCTCACCGCCTCCGGCGACGTCATCGTCTACGACCATCTGCTGACCACCGGTCCCCTGGACCGCTTCGTCGCCGACCAGCTTGAGGGGGCCAGCCCGGCCATGATCGAGGCGGCCGGGCGGCTTAAGCACAGCGGCTCGGTCATCCACGGCCTGGGCTTTGCCGGCGCGCCCCCGGACCCGCGCTGCTGGATGTATTTCCCGGAAACCGACTGCCCCTTCTACCGGGTCACCAATTTTCACAACTATTCGCCCTTTAACACCCCCGATCCCGACGGCATGATCCCGCGCAGCCGGGCGTTCATGACCGAAACCAGCTTCTCCGCCCACAAGCCGGCGGATTTTGCCAACCTGGAGCGGACCACCGTGGAGGGCCTGGTCGCCACCACGCTGTTGGCCCCGGCCGAGGTCACCGGCCAGAACGCCTCCTGGGAGATGCGGGTGGACTACGCCTACCCCATCCCCTGCCTGGAGCGCGACGCCGCCCTGTCCGAGCTCCAGCCGGCCCTGGAACGCCTGGGCGTCCAGTCCCGGGGACGCTTCGGCGGCTGGAAATACGAGGTCGGCAACATGGACCACTCCATCATGCAGGGCATCGAGTGGGCCCAGCGTCACGTCCTGGGGCAACCGGAAACCGTCTACACGCTTTAACAACCTGCCTCCGGCGGCTGGGGGCCTGAGGCCCCCAGCCCCCCCACCTGGAGAAAGGTTTAGAGGGGGTTCGGCGAGGGTTGGCGCTTTGTCAGCCGGAAAGCCCAAAGACCGTCGATGACGCTTGACGGCAAACACCGTTGCTCCGGCGCGTCGGACAGCCAAGGGAGCAGGCGTTTCCCAGCGCCAGGCTCCCGTCCAACTGCCGGCCGGTTGACGTCGCCGGCCTGATCTGAAACACCTTCGCGGGCGGGCGCGTCCCGCCTGAAGGAGATGCCATGACCGCCACCGCCACCAACGGCTGCCCTGTTTTCGCCGGCCGCCGCGACCGCCTGCGCGCCGCCCTGGCCGCCATGGGCCACGACGCCCTGCTCGTGTCCCACGCCGCCAACCGCTTTTATTTAAGCAACTTCGAGCTCCACGACCCCCAGTGCAACGAGTCCGCCGGCTATGTTGTGGTCACGGCCGACGGCGACGACTATCTTTTCACCGACGCCCGCTACCGCGACGCCGCCCTGCGCCTGTGGCCGGAAAAAAATCTCTGCATCTACGGGGCCGGGCGCTACGCCGCCATGGCCGATTTCCTCAAGGCCCGGGGGATTACGCGCCTGGGGTTCGAGCCAACCAGCCTGTCCTTCGACGTCCACGGCCGGCTGGCCGCGCTTATGCCCATGACGCCCGTCGCCCTGGCCGTGGAGCCGCTTCGCCTGCGCAAGGACGCCGCCGAGATCGCCCGGATGCGCCGCTCGGCCGCCATCAATCACGGCGTCATGGAGAGCCTCCCCGGCATCCTCATCCCCGGGCGCACCGAAGCCCAGGCCGCCTGGGAGATCGAAAAACGCTTCCGCGAGCTCGGGGCCTCGGAACTGGCCTTTGCCCCCATCGTGGCCGTGGACGCCAACGCCGCCCTGCCCCACGCCATCCCCGGGGAAACCGTCATCGCCGACGGCTGCCTGGTCCTGGTGGACGTGGGTGGTCGGGCCGACGACTACTGCTCGGACCAAACCCGCACCGTCTGGGTGGGAAGCAAGCCCCCGGCGCGGTTTACCGAGATGCTCGCTCGCGTCCAGGCCGCCCAGGCCGCCGTGCTGGAGCGCCTCGGCCCGGGCATGGCCTGCCGCGAGGCCTACGCCCTGGCCCGGGAGGTCTTTGCCCGGGAAGGCGTGGCCGAACGCTTCACTCATTCGCTCGGCCACGGCATCGGCCTGGAAACCCACGAAGGCCCAAGCCTCAACCCCTCGGCCGAAACCGTGCTGGAACCGGGCATGATCGTCACCGTGGAGCCGGGCCTGTACTACCCCGAATGGGGCGGCGCGCGCTGGGAGCACATGGCCCTGATCACCGAAACCGGCCGCGACATCCTGTGAGCCGCCGCAAACGGCCGCCCAGGCGGCGTCGCCATCCCGTGCCCGCCGGCTCGGCCCGGCTGTACGTGCGCCTGGCCTCGGCCAACGTGTCGCTTTTGACCTTTTTCCTGCAGGCCGAGGACAACCTGGCCCTGCCCACGGTGGTGGACCGGTTCGCCGCCGTGGTGCGCCTGACCTACAGCCCGGACGAGACCGGCCGGGTGGAGGCGTTCCTGAACGACTTCACCACCGTTTGCCCCGAAGCGGTCGTGTGCCTGCGGCCCTGACGCGCCTTTCCCCCTTGCACTTTTCCGCCCAACGGCTATCTTCCATAAGCTAGAGATCGAAACACTCGGCCCCTGTCCCCGGATACGCCATGGAAACAGCCACCGCGCCCCCTCGCCTGCTGCTTGTCGACGACAATCGCGACAACCTGGCCTTGATCCGCCTCTACCTGGAAAGCGACCACTACCGTATCGACGAGGCCGAAAACGGCGTCCGGGCCGTGGAGCTGTTCGCCTCCGCGCCCTACGATCTCGTGCTCATGGATTTGGAAATGCCCGTGGTGGACGGCTACGAGGCCACCCGACGCATCCGGGATCTGGAACGGCAGCGCGGAACGGTCCCCACGCCTATTCTGGCGCTGACCGCCCATGCCTTGGAAGAACACCGGCTGCGTTGCCAGCAGGCCGGCTTCACCGATTTTCTGGCCAAGCCCGTGCGCAAGGCCGCCGTGCTGCGCACCCTGCTCCAATACCTGGGGCCGAACGGCGAATCCGCCGAGCCGCCCACGGCCTCGCCCCCCGACGCCGACGCCCCGAACCCGGGCCGTCTGACCGCCCTGCTGCCCATCTTTTACGATCTGGCCGGCCAGACCCTGGACGCGGCCCACGCCGCCATTGACCGGGACGACCTGGACGAAGCCCGCCGCCACGGACACTCGCTCAAGGGGTCGGCCGGCTCTTACGGCTTCCTCGAACTGGCCCGGGCCGCCGCCGCCCTGGAACGGGCGGCCGACGCCGGCAACGCCAACGCCGCCGCCGCCGCCCGAGACTGGGCCGCCGCCCTCCTGGCCAAAGCCCGCCTGGACTGGCCGGTGTAAGCCAGGGGGAAGGGAAAGAGAGAAAGAGGAAGAGGAAGATGCCTCCGGCGGCCGGGGGCCTGAGGCCCCCGGACCCCCCATATGGAAAAAGGATTAAAGGGGGGCGGCGAAGATGGACACGCTGTCGGTTGGGGAACCAAAGAGGCGTTGGACGACCGTTGCGTCGACGAGAGGGGAAGCCGCCGTGCCTGGCCGTCGGCGAAGTCCGACGGCAGGCCAGGGACAAACACCGGGCAGCGCGAGGGGAAAAGAAACGATCAGTCGGCGGAGGGGCCGATGAGCGCGGTCACCTTGTCCAGCAGGGTGGCTTCGCCAAAGGGTTTTTCGAGCACCGCGTCGGCCCCGAAAATCGTGGCGTGGCCAAGCAGATCCATGCCGATCTTGGCCGAACCGCCGGAAATGGCCATCACCCGGCAGGTCTGGCAATGGCCGCGCAGCACCTGCAACACCTCCAGTCCGTCCATCTCCGGCATGAAGATGTCGAGGATCACCAGATCCACCGGCTGCCCGTCCAGGGCGGCCATGGCCCGCTTGCCGTCGCCGGCTTCAATGACGGCATAGCCGGCGCTCTCCAGATAGAGCCGGATCAGGGCGCGAATGCTGGGATCGTCGTCCACGACCAATACGGATTTCACGTCGGCCTCCACGGCGTTTGACGCAACGTTGTTGCGGGGAACATTACAGTGTACATTTATAGGAGGGTTGCCCCGGGGCGTCAAGAAAAGACGCCCCGCTCCCTTTGGCCCGGCCGGCGGCTCCTTAAGGCGCGGATCAGGCGAAATCGTACATGTCGAGCAGCTTGCCGTCACGGCCGATGAGCAACGGATCGACCATGCTCTTGCCCCGGGATTCGCCGGTCTCCATGCTCATGACCCGGCCGTCGTAGCGCATGCCCGTGACCACGGCTTCCTCGCAGTAGAGGTCGGAAAACCGCTCCACTTCAATGACCAGCTTGTCGGCGTCAAAGGTCCCGTCGCAATCGGCCAGGGTGAAAAGCATCTCGCCCTTGTCCACGGCCCCGAGCACGGCCAACACCTCGTCATCGCCAAGGCCTTCCAGAAAGCCGTCGAGCCGGGGCCGATCCTCGGCCACGGCCAGCCCCAGGGCCGAGGTTTCGTGCTGACCGGCGGCGTCGCGCACGGTGAGCGACAGCCCGTGCAGGCTGGCCCCGGTGCGATGGTGGAACTTGGGGGCCGACAGCCAGCCGCGCCAGGGAAAGCCCACATCCTCGGCGTACTTGATGGCCAGGCGCTCGTCGAAATAGAGCACGCCCTTGAAGCAGTTGCCGGCGAAATAGGGGGTGTTGTTCTTGCCCCAGCAGTGGCGGTAGATTTTCTGGACAAAGGCGCGGGACAGCGAGGACACGACGATCTGGTCGATGTCGCCCTGGGTCGCGATTTCAAGGGTCATGGCGGCAGGTCTCCCGGTTG
>JAEZEM010000155.1 GCA_023417745.1 Pseudomonadota bacterium | reverse complement strand
GGCGTTGTGTTCGGAGTCCACGGGCAGGATCACCGCGCCCGAGGCGGCGGCGGCGGCCCGGATGAGGTCGCCGGCCAGGACCAGGGATTCCTTGTTGGCCAGGGCCACGATCTTGCCGGCGGCCACGGCGGCCAGGGTCGGCCCAAGTCCGGCCGCGCCCACGATGGCCGAGACCACGAGGTCGACCTCCGGGGCGCTGGCCAGGGCGGCGTAGCCGTCCGGGCCGACGAGGATGTCCGGGCGGTAGCCGGCCGGCAGCAGCCCGGACAGGGCGGCGGCCCGGGCGTCGTCGAGAACGGCCAGCACGGCCGGCCGGAAGGCGGCGGCCTGCTCGGCCAAAAGCTGCACGTTGGTCGCGCCGGCCAGGGCCACGACGTCGTATTCCCCGGGATGTTCGGCCGCGACCTTAAGGGTGCTGACGCCGATGGAGCCGGTGGCGCCGAGCAGGGCCAAGCGCCTGGGCCGACCGGGATCGCGGGCGGACAGGGAGGAGATATAGCCTTGGCCGGGGCAGGGACAGGGACCAGCCGCGTTGGCGGCGGAAATCGGGGTCATGCGTCGCGTCGCGCCTTTGCCGGATCGGCGGCCCCGGGCGGGGCGATGCCGTAGCGGCCGAGAATTTCGGCGACCCGGGCCGGGAGGTTGGTGGCCACCTTCCCCAGCGCCGCCAGATTGATGCACAAATAGAGATCGACCTTGAAGCCGGCCTCTTCCCACAGGGTGACCAGGGTTTTGGCCAGCTCCGGCTCGATCTGGAAAAGCTTGAGCTTTTCCTGGAACTCGGCGGGGTTTTTCGCCCGCCACAGCAGGAAATCCGGTTGGTCCGGGTCGTCGTCGAAAAACTGCTTGCGCCGGATCTTGTTGAGTCCGGCCTCGGCCAGGGCGTCGACCTCGGCCTTGGCGGCCCGCCGGGTCCGGGCCGGCTTGACCTGGATGCGGGCGGCGTCGGCTTCGCCTTTTTCCCGCAGCAAATGGGCGAAATCGAGTTCCATGACGTGCTCAAGGACGTTGCCCAGGCGTCTGGCCTCGAAGTAGCCGGCGGCCTGAATGAGCCAGGCGACTTCCTTGGCCGAAAAATCGCGCAGCGCCTTGGAAAAATCCTCGCGCACCACCCGCAGCGACACCATGGCCCCGATGGCCATGGCCACGCACAGTTCGCCGAGCCGTTCGCGTTTTTCCTCGGCGTCCTCGGCGGCGTCGGTCAGCGCCTGGCGGTATTCGCCGGCCACGGCGTCCATGGCCCCCACCCGGGCGGCGAAGGTCAGTTCGTCGCGGTCCAGGCGTTTGTCCGCGTCGCCCAGGTCGGCGCGCAGGCACAGGGACAGAACGGCCTCGGCATTCAATCGGCCGTCGTCGCCGTTTACCGCCTCCTCGAAGCTGCTCTGGACGCGGGTCTTGGAGATGGCCTTGGTGGTGCCCTTGAGGCCTTCGAGCACGGCGTCGAAGGGGTAGACCACAATAAGCAGCTGGCCTTCGCGCAGCAGGCGGTAGCGGCGCGCGGCCAGGATGCCGTCGTAGGCGCCGAGCACCTCTTCCTTGATGAACCGGTCGATGTAGGACCGCCAGTAGAGCTCGTCAAAGACCATGGTGGCGGTGATTTCCTCGATTTTGACCAGGGAATCCTCGCCGAAGTGCCGGATGACGGCGTCGCTGAAATTGTCCTTGACCAGGCTTGAGGCGTAGACCGCGCCTTGCAGGCACTTGGCCAGGATGGTCTCCTGGCGTTCCAGGCGGCGGGCCAGCTTATCCTGGGCCCCGGCGTCGCCCACGGCCTTGGCCTTGCCCCAATGGTTGAGCTCGATCAGATAGGCGGAGAAATGCTCCTTGAGAAAGGCATGGCCGGGATGCAGGCCCTCGGCCCGGCGCAGGAGCATGTCCATGAGGCTTTGCTGCTCGGTTTCAAGCAGCGGAAATTCGTTGATGCGGCCCCGGTTGGCCCGCAGAAACTCCAGGAAAACCCGTTCCTCCAGCACTTCCCGTCGGGCTTTTATGGCCTTGAGTTCCTCAAGGCGCTCCAGGCAGGCCGTAAATCGGCCGTCGCGGTCGAGGGAGGCGGTATCGTCCATGGCGTGATGGCTCCTATCCGGCCAGTCCCAGGAGGGACCGGCAGGCGGCATAGGCCAGGATGGCCGGGAGCAGGCCGTCGACGCGGTCGAGCAGCCCGCCGTGCCCGGGCAGGATGGTCCCGGAATCCTTGACTCCGGCGGCCCGCTTGAGGGCAGATTCGAAAAAATCCCCGAACTGGGAAAGGGCGGCCAGCCCCGCGCCAAGGACAGCCAGGGCCGGAAGGGCGGCCGGCGTTACGGCGGCGAAGCACGAGGCGACCAGCGTCGAGGCGACAATGCCGCTTATGGTCCCGGCCCAGGTCTTGCCCGGACTCACGGCCGGCCAGACCTTGGCTCCGCCAATGGCGTGGCCGCCGTAGTAAGCCCCGGTGTCGGCGGCCATGACCACGGCCAGGACCAGGGCCGTTTCCAGGGGCGAAAAGGCGCAGATAAGGCCAAGACTCACGGGCACGTAGAGCAGCGCCACGGCCAGGCGTCCGCGCGGCGGCTCGGTCTCGCCCCGGGCGGCGAAGCGGCGCAGGAAATCGAACTGCTCAAGCCACAGCGCCAGGGCCAAAATAGCGATGACCGCCGGCCACAGCTTGAATCCCAGACAAGCCACGCAGGCCGCGCCCAGGACGTAGGCCACGG
>JAEZEM010000106.1 GCA_023417745.1 Pseudomonadota bacterium | reverse complement strand
GGGCCGAGCACGATGCCGCCGGCCAGGGCGGCCACGCCGCCGGTCATGTGAACCACCGAGGAGCCGGCGAAATCAACCGTGCCGTGGCCCAGGCCGTAGAACTTGCCCAGGGTGGAGAGCCAGCCGCCGCCCCAGACCCAGTTGGCGTAGAGGGGGTAGACGAACATGGAGATGAAAAACGCGTAAATCACGAAAGATTTGAAGGTCCAGCGCTCGGCCATGGTGCCGGTGGGGATGGTGGCGGTGGTGTCCATGAAGACCATCTGGAACAGGAACACCGAGAACACGACCGCGTCGTAGGACACGCCGGACAGGAAGAAGCCGGTGGTGCCGAACAGGCCGAAGTCGTTGCCGCCGATGTTGATGGTGAATTCATTGGCCAGCATCTGGGCTCCGCCCAGGGAAGCCACGCCGCCGACGCCGCCCATCTGGAGGGCGAAACCGCAGATCCAGTAGCCGAGCATGCCGATGGCGTAGACCATGAAGTTCATGGCCATGGTGTGGCCGGCGTTGCGTCCCCGGGTGAAGCCGGTTTCGGCCAGGGCGAAGCCGGCCTGCATGAACATGACCAGGAAGCCGCAGATGAGCGTCCAGACCATGTTGATGGCGATGCGGTTGTGGCCGACGACGTCGGCGAGTTTGGCGGCCAGGGGTTCGGTGGCGGCCAGGGTTTCCAGGTCCTCTTTGGTGGGCGCGCCGGCGGTGGCTCCGACGACGTCGGCAGCGACGCCGATGGAAGCTCCGCTGGGGTCGGGGGTGGGGGCCGGGGCGTCATCGGCCATGGCGCTGACCAGGGGCAGGGTCAGGGTAGTCAGGAACAAGGCCAGCAGGCAGGTGATGAGTCTTTTTTTCATGTTGTTCTCCGAGTCCAGTAAATTTCCGGATGGCGTCATGGCCGGGTGGCTGTTTCGGCAATGCAACGAGCGCCTGGCGGCGTCAGGAGGAGTCGAAGATGGCGGGCATGGCGGGCCTCCGGGAGAGATGGTGCTTTGTCGCGGGCGTCAACGCTGCTGCAATATTTGAACCTATCCAATAAACTGCTGATTATAATAGTGTTCAGTTGTTCTTCTGGAAAACCTGCCTTGATGTCGCGATGATTTATGACATTTTTGTTGCATATTTTGTTCAGATTTAAGCCGGTTATCAAAATCTGCTGTAATCGCGGAGGTTCTTGAGGAGAGAGCCTATCCCAAGGAAACAGTTTTGTACTGTTTCATCTTTGTCATATTTTACTCTATTGTAAAAACTTGCTGGTGGAGTATGCCCCTGTTCTAATGGCTTCTTTTATCCCAATGGACGGCCAAGCCCCGCCTGGGCAAGGCGTATGGCCGCCTTCGCCCAGGCGCTCGGCCTGGAGATTCTGGTGGCGGTCGCAACCCCTTGCCTTGGCACAGTATTTTGTTTGATTCGGTGGCCGGTTGGCTGTCGGTCGCGGGCCGAGCCCAGGCCCGGAAACGCTCGCCCGGCGGGTTGACTGCCCTGTATCTGGGTTTTGGGGCTGGACATTTTTGTCACGTGTCGGCACGGTTCCCCCATGTTGCGCGCCGCCTGCTGGTATGTCCTGGCCGCTCTCGGCGAAATCGCCGGGTGTTACGCCTTCTACGCCTGGCTGCGCCTGGGCCGGTCGCCCTGGTGGCTCGGGCCGGGGCTGGCCTCTCTGGTCATCTTCGCCTGGGCGCTCACCCGGGTCGAGGCCCCGGCCGCCGGCCGCATCTTTGCGGCGTATGGCGGCGTCTACATCCTGGCCTCCCTGGCCTGGATGCATTTCGTCGAAGGCCAGCCGCCCGACCGCTTCGATCTGGCCGGCGCGACCCTGTGCCTGCTCGGCGGCGGCCTTATCCTTTTCGCCCCGCGCTGACCCGCCTTGCCCGGAAGGCGGCCATGCCGTACATCTGGCCCTATGACCGCCGTCGCCGAAACTTCCGCTGTCGCCTGGAATGGCCTTGCCCTGACCGTGCCCTCCCACTGGCGGCCCGCCCGGCTGGGCCTGGGCTATCTCTATTTCGAGGATGGCTCCGGCCCGGCCTTTGAGCTCAAATGGCGGCCCGGGGCCGGCCGCGACGGCATGGAAGCGGCCTTTCGGGCCATGACGCCCAAGGGCCAGGCCCGGCGCGTCGATACGCTGCCCAAGGCCTGGGAAACCGCCCTGGCCGCGTTCGAAACCATGCCCATTGCCTGGAGCATCGGTGAGCGCGGCGGCCTGGGGGCGGCGCTTTTTTGCCCGGACTGCGGGCTGGCCGCCATCTTCCAGGCCTATGGCGGCCCGGACGGCCCGGACGCCGGGCGAGTGGCCGAGGTCGGCCGGGCGCTGGCCAGCTTTTCCCATCACCACGATGGGCCGCCGGAATTCCGGGTCTTCGGGCTGTCGTTCACGCCGCCGCCGGACTACCGCCTGACCGCCTTCCATTTCTCGCCCGGCCGGTTCAGCCTGAATTTCGCCCTGGGCAAATCGCGCCTGGACATCCTGCGTCTGGCTCCGGCCGAAGTGCTGCTGGCTCGCGATCCCCTGCCGCGCCTGGCCCGGCTGGCTTTCGGTTTCGACGCGGACCGGCCGGCTACGGAAGCTGTCGTGGACGGCTGTCCGGCCGTGTGGATCGGGCAGCGTCAGAGCGAACAATGGCGCGACCGGCTGGCCCGGACCCTGGGTCGCCCGGCCCGGCTGGCCCTGCTGCGCTATGACCGCGCCGCCGACAAGCTCTACGGCGCGGCCGCCACCGCCCGCCGTCCCATCAACCCCGACTGGCTGGCCGCCGCCGCAGGACGCTGTGTTTCCGTTTAAAGCCAAAAAGCCGCCCGAGCCGGTCATGACCCGCGACGAGGCCATGGGGCTCGCCCCCTGTCCCAGCCGCGACGTGGACACCTCGCGTACGGCCGAGGGCCTCTACCGCCTTTCGGTTCCCGTGTCCGTGCGCCCGGCCCTGGCCGGACTGGCCAAACGCCTGGGCGTGTGGGACGGGCGGGTGCTGCGAAAAACCGTGGAACTCGACGCCATTGGTTCGTTTGTCTGGGAACGCATCGACGGCCGCACGACCGTGGGCGAGCTGGCCGCCGCCCTGGCCGATCGCTACGGGCTTGACCGGGACGAGGCCGGGTTGGCCGTGGCGGCCTTTCTGCGGCAGCTCGGCCAACGCGGCGCGGTGGGATTCGTGGGGGGCAAGGGGGCCTGAAGAGGAGGGGCGAGGGATAACTGTTCGGCGGCCGGGGAGCATGTCTCCCCGGCCGCTTTTTTATGGAGTTTTGGGCTTTTGCGCTTTAGGGCGGCGGGGCGATGGTCACCAGCACGCGCATGTCGGTGATGGAGCGGATGCCGTGGGGCGTACTGATGGGGCACACCAGCACGTCGCCGGTCTTGGCCGGGATGGTCGCGTCGTC
>JAEZEM010000070.1 GCA_023417745.1 Pseudomonadota bacterium | reverse complement strand
CCTGCCCGGGGTGTGCTCGGGCCTGGAATTTCTCTTCCCCATCCGGGCCGCCCACTACTGCGCCCCCGGGGTCAAGGCCCCGGACGTGGCCGGCAAAAAGGTCGTGGTCATCGGAGCCGGCCACTCGGCCGTGGACGTGGCCCACGGCGCGGCCGCCCTGGGCGCGGCCTCCGTCGACATGCTCTACCGCCGCACCCGGGCCGAAGCCCCCTGCGGACGGCTCGAAATCGAACGCCTGGAAGCCGCTGGCGTGGTCTGGCACGAAGGCTGCCTGCCCGAGGCCGTCCTTGGCGAGAGGGCCGCCGCAGGCCTGGTCTGCAAACAGGGCGGCTTGACCCGCAGCTTCGAGGCCGACCTCGTCGTCGCCGCCATCGGCGAAGTGGCCACGCCGCCTTTTGCCAAGGAGCTCGGCCTCGAATCCGTGCGCAAGGGCGAAGTGCGCTGGCTCAACATGACGGCCATCGAAAACGTGTTCGTGGCCGGCGATGCCCTCACCGGCCCCAGCAAGATCGGCAAGGCCATCTATTCCGGGCTGCGCGCCGCCCGCTCCCTGGCCCAGTGGCTCGACCTCAAGGCTCAGAACCGCCAGACCGAATTCACCGGCGACGAACTCATCAGCCGTGAAGCCGAACGCTTCCCCGGCGGCGATTTCCGCGACGCGCCCAGGGTAAGGGGAAGATAATTAAAGACGAAGATGCCTCCGGCGGCCGGGGGCCTGAGGCCCCCGGACCCCCCACATGGGAAAGGGGGACGATTGCAGCGGGAGTGAGAATGGAAGACAGCAAGACGCTCTATATTGACTACGGCAAGTGCATCGGCTGCGAGACGTGCGAATACGTCTGCCGCTTCGTCCACGACATGCCGCGCATCCACATGATCCGCACGGCAGCCGGCTTCATGGCCCCGCTGTATTGCCGCCACTGCGCCGAACCCAACTGCGCCAAGGTCTGCAAGCGCGGAGCCATCGTGCGCGACCGCGACGGGGCCATGGTGCTGGACCCCATGCTCTGCCGGGGCTGCCAGTCGCGTCAGTGCATGCTCGCCTGCCCCTACATGGCGATTTTCGAGACCGACAAGGGCGTCACCGTGGTCAAGTGCGACCTGTGCGCCGCCCGCCGCCAGCGCGGCCTGGAGCCGGCCTGCGCCGCCATGTGCCCCTGCGGGGCCATCGAATACGTGGACCGGGCCACGGCCGAAAGTCTCCCGGACGAGGCGGCCAAGACGGCCGAACAGCGGGTGCTCGATTTCGTTAAACCCCCGAAAAACAAGCCCGGCGAGTGAGTTGGCCCACAAAAAAGCTTGACCCGGCGCGCCAGGACGCGGCACCTCTTCGGTCAAACGCGACATGACCGACAATCCGGCCGGCTCTCAAACGGACCCCGGCCACAAGGAGCTTGCCATGACCAGCGCCGACATCGACGCCCCGGACCTGTCCCCGGAGGCCGCCAAAGCCGAGGCCCTGCACCAAAGCGCCCTGGAAGCCCTGTCCCGCAAGGAAATCGAGACCGCCCGGGAAGGCTTCGCCAAGGCCCTGGAACACTTCGAAGCCCTTGGCGACGACATCGGCGTGGCCATGACCAGCCACAACCTGGGCCTGACCTGCCAGGAAGCCGGTGAGCTGGACGACGCTCGGGCCTGGTTGGAAAAATCCTTGGCCATAAGCGAACGCGAGGACCTCGACGGCGGCATGACCGTCACCTGCCACCAGCTCGGCGTGGTGGCCCAACTGGCCGAAGACCATGACACGGCCATGGAATGGTACATCCGCGCCCTGGCCCTGGAAGAAAAGAGCGGCAACGTGGCCGGCGAAGCCAAGACCAGCCACCAGCTCGGCATCGTCAGCCACCTGCGCGGCGACCTGGAAGCGGCCAAGGCCTGGTACGCCCGCTCCATCGACTGCTTCGGCAAGGTCGGCGACGAACAAAGCGTGGCCAACACCCAAAAGCTCCTCGACTTCGTCTCCGACTACCAGCGCCAGGGCAGCCATGAAGGGCACGCCGGGCCGTGCGGCCGGCAGCAGTAGCGGGAGAAAGAGAAGGGAAGGAAGAGGCCTCCGGCGGCCGGGGGGATGATCCCCCCGGACCCCTGCAACGAAAAAAAGGGTGAAGGGGTTTGGACGTTCGCCTGGAGTTGTGGCCGGGTACGGCGTGGACAGGCCGCCCTTTGAGGAAGCGCCGTTGTCTCTGAGAAGCGACGCCATCCTGGCGGGGCAAGCCTTGCGGCTCGTCAGATGTAAGCCTCTTTGGTTTCACCGCGTCGGCGAGGTCGATTGCGCGCCAACAAAAAAAGCCGCCCGGCGTCTGCCTGGGCGGCTTTTTCGCGTCCGGCGGGCGCGGCAACCTACAAAATCTGCTCCAGGAACTTCTGGGTGCGCGGATGCTGCGGGTTGTTGTAAAACTGCTCGGGCGTGGCGATTTCCAGAATCTGCCCCTCGTCCATGAAGACGATGCGGTCGGCCACTTCCCGGGCAAAGCCCATTTCGTGGGTCACGCAGACCATGGTCATGCCTTCCCGGGCCAGCTTGACCATGACGTCGAGGACCTCGCCGATCATCTCCGGGTCCAGCGCCGAGGTCGGCTCGTCAAAGAGCATGATTTTCGGGCTCATGGCCAGAGCCCGGGCGATGGCCACGCGCTGCTGCTGGCCGCCCGAGAGCTTGGCCGGATACACGTCGGCCTTCTCCAGAATGCCGACTTTTTCCAGCAGCCGGCTGGCCATGGCGTCGGCGTCGGCCTTGGCCATGCCCTTGAGCTTGATGGGAGCCAGCGTGATGTTTTCCAGAACCGTCTTGTGCGGGAAGAGGTTGAAGCTCTGGAACACCATGCCCACTTCCATGCGCACCTTGTTGATGTCCACGGACTTGTCGTCGAGGTCGTGCCCGTCCACCACGATCTTGCCCGCACTGATGTCTTCCAGGCGATTGATCGTGCGCAGCAGCGTGGATTTGCCCGAGCCGCTGGGGCCGATGATGACGACCTTTTCGCCGGGGGCCACGTCCAGGCTCACGTGGGTCAGGGCAGCCACGGCGTCGAAGTACTTGCTGACGTCCGATATGCGGATGATGGGGCTATCGTTTGACATGGTGCGACAGACGCTCCTCCATGAAACTCACCAGTTTGGAGAGAATCAAGGTGATGATCAGGTAGACCACGGCCACCATGGTGAACGTCTCGAAATACAAAAACGATTCCGAGGCGAACTCGCGGCCCCGGCGCAGCAGGTCGGCCACGCCCAGGATGGAGACCAGGGAGGTGTCCTTTAACAGCGCGATGAATTCGTTGCCGACCGGCGGCAAAATGGTGCGCCAGGCCTGGGGCAGGATCACGTAGTACATGGTCTGGGACCGGGTGAAGCCCAACGACCGGGCTGCCTCGGTCTGGCCCACGGCGATGGCCGTGATGCCGGCCCGGAACACCTCGCCCATGTAGGCCCCGTAGCACACGCTCATGGAGATGACCGCAGCCAGCAGGTCCGGCACGTGCACCACGCGCCCAAGGGCGTAGTAGATGTAGAAGAGCTGCACTAAAAGCGGCACCCCGCGCACCACCTCGACATAGGTGGAGGCCACGAGGTTGATGTACTTGTTGCGCGAGATGCGCCCCAGTCCGGTGATCAGCCCGATGACCAGGGCCAGCGCAATGGCGCTGACGGTGACCTGGAAGGTGACCAGGATGCCGTCCGGGATGAACTTGAAGATTCGCCAATACGGATTGGGCTTGAAATAGAGCAGGCAGCCCAGCGTCACGAGGGCGCCGATAAACGACAGCCACCAGGCCGAGACCAGCCCTTTGTCGGAAGGTTTGGGGATGGCGGCCCCGTCGCCGACGTCAATGACGATGGGCTGGGTTTCTTCGACGACGCACTTGCCTTGGTGTTTCATGCGGGCACTTCCACGCAGCGCGTCCGCCGGCCCCGCGTGGGAAGCCGGCGGACGGAGACGGTTAACCGGTCGGGCCTACTCGGCCGTGCCGAGCCATTTCTTGAGGATTTCCTTGTCCAGACCCTTGGCCGTGACGGCGGCCAGACCCTTGTTGATGAGCTCCAGGGTCT
>JAEZEM010000018.1 GCA_023417745.1 Pseudomonadota bacterium | reverse complement strand
CCCTGGGCCGGCAAAACACCGCCCGGGCCGTGGGCGAAACCTACGAGGCCGGCGCGGCCGTGGCCGTGCGGCTGGACAATTTCTTTCGCAGCCAAAAGGAGCTGGAGCGGGCCGTGGTGGCCGTGCGCGACGGCCGGCCGGTCTATCTGGCCGATGTGGCCAACGTGCGCGACGGGGCCGACGACCCGCAGGATTACGTCTTTTTCGTGCCCGGGCCGGCCATGGAAGCGGCTCCGGGCCGGGAAACGCCCCGGCCCGGCGAGGCCCATCCGGCCGTGACGCTCTCGGTAGCCAAGCGCCTGGGCGAAAACGCCTCGCGCCTGGCCGACGCGGCGCTTAGCCGCATCGAAGGCCTTCGCGGCTACGTGCTGCCGGCCGATCTGGAAACCACGGTCACCCGCAACCTCGGGGCCACGGCCCGGCACAAGGTGGACGAACTGCTCGAACACCTCGTTTTGGCCGCCGTCACCGTGGGCGGGGTGGTGGCGCTGTTTCTCGGGCTGCGGGCCAGCCTGGTGGTCATGGTGGCCGTGCCCGTGACCCTGGCCGTGACGCTCGCCACCTACTGGCTCATGGGCTACACCCTCAACCGCGTGACCCTTTTCGCGCTGATTTTTTGCATCGGCATCCTGGTCGACGATCCCATCGTGGACGTGGAAAACATCGTGCGCCGCCTGGGCCTGCCGGACGCCAAGGGCCGGCGGCTGTCCGAGGTCATTGTCGACGCCGTCAGCGAAGTGCGCGCGCCGCTGGTCTTAGCCACCTTCACGGTCATCGCCGCCATAGCGCCCATGGCCTACGTGGGCGGGCTCATGGGCCCCTACATGCGGCCCATGCCGGTTGGCGCGTCGGTAGCCATGCTGCTGTCCATGGTGGTGGCCTTTCTCATCACCCCCTGGACGGCCAAGCGGGCGCTTAAGCCCGTGGCCGTGTCCCACGCCGCCATCCCGGACGACGCCGGCACGCGGCTCTATCTGTGGCTCATGGACCGGCTGCTGACCCGTCCGGCCTGGCGCTGGGGGTTTCTCGGACTGGTCGGGGCGCTGTTCATTGGGGCCTGCGCGCTGTTTCCAGCCAAGGCCGTGCTGGTCAAGATGCTGCCCTTTGACAACAAGAGCGAATTTTCCGTCATCCTGGACATGCCGCGCGGGACGACGCTTGAGCGCACCGCCGCCGTGGCCCGGGAGCTGGCCGGCGCGGCGCTCACTCGGCCCGAGGCCACCGACGCCGTCATCTACGCCGGCACGGCCGCGCCCATGACCTTTAACGGGCTTATCCGCCACTACTACTTGCGAAGCGGCCAGAACGAAGCCGAGATCGCCGTCAACCTTTTGCCCAAAGGTGAGCGGGCGCTGCAAAGCCACGCCATCGCCAAGGCCGTGCGCGAGCAGCTCGCCCCCGTCGCCGCCCGGCACGGGGCGCGCATCAAGGTGGCCGAGGCCCCGCCCGGGCCGCCGGTGTTGCAGACGCTGGTGGCCGAGCTCTACGGCCCAACCGACGCCTCGCGTCTGGCCCTGGCCGCCCAGGTGCGCCAGGTGATGCTCACCACCCCGGATGTGGTGGACGTGGACTGGTACGTGGACGATCCGCGACCTGAGCGCGTCATCCGCATCGAGCGCGACAAGGCCCTGGCCGCCGGCATCGACCCGGCTCGGGCTCTGGCCGACGTGGCCGCCGCCTTTGACGGCACGACGGCCGGCCTGCTTCACGACGTCGCCGCCCGTGAGGACGCGCCCATCGTGGTGCGGTTGCCGGCGGCCTTCCGGCCCGACGCGGCCAGCCTGGAGGCCGTAGTCGTGGCCGGCGACGGCGGCAGGCTCGTGTCCCTGGCCCAGATCGCTTCCATCCAGACCGTGACCCAGCCCAGCCGGCTCTACCACAAGAACCTGCTGCCCGTGGTCTACGTCACGGCCGACGTGGCCGGGCGCGAGGAAAGCCCGATCTATGCCATAAACCGGATAAACGACGCCCTGGCCGGCCTGGGGGCGGCGGGCAAGGGGGCCTGGAACGCGGCCGGGCAGCAGACCTTGCCCATCCTGTGGAACGGCACGCCCGACCAGACCTTTGACCTAAGCCTCAAATGGGACGGGGAGTGGCAGATCACCTACGAGGTCTTCCGTGACATGGGCTTGGCTTTTGCCGTGGTCATGGGGCTTATCTATCTGCTGACCGTGGGCTGGTTCGGTTCCTACACCGTGCCTATCGCGATTATGGTCCCCATCCCGCTGTCGCTGATCGGCATTGTGCCGGCCCATGCCCTGGCCGGGGCCTTTTTCACGGCCACGTCCATGATCGGCTTCATCGCCGGGGCGGGCATCGTTGTGCGCAACTCGATTATCCTGGTGGATTTTATTGAGATGCGCCGGGCCGAGGGCATCCCTCTGGCCAAGGCCGTGGAGGAGGCCGGGGCGGTGCGGTTTCGGCCGATGCTGCTGACGGCTGTCAGCGTGGTCGGCGGGGCCTTTGTGATTCTTTTCGACCCGATCTTCCAGGGCTTGGCCATCTCGCTCATGACCGGCGAGGTGGCGGCCACCGTGTTTTCGCGCATGGTGGTGCCGGTGCTGTATTACCTCGACGCCCGCCGCGGCGAAGCCCGGAGCGCCTAGCTAATCCCCCCACAAACGACAAAGGCGGCCGGAACCCTAGTTCCGGCCGCCTGCACATGGCACGTATCGCGCCCTTAAAGACCTTCAGTGCATCGCTCCCCGCCGTCCCCTTTAACCCTTTCCCCATTCGGGGGGTCCGGGGGCCTCAGGCCCCCGGCCGCCGGAGGCATCCTTCCCGCATCACTCTCGCGCACGGAAGAGAAAACTCTGTAAATTATAAAACATAACTGTCGTTATGTTTTATAATAGGCATTAATCCAACTCGTATTCACCGCGCCAGTCGCCGGATTCGGCGTATTCGGGCTGGTTGTCCTTGGCGAACAGGCAGTCGCCGACCACGAGGTAGTCCATTTCGGTGCGCATGAAGCAGCGGTAGGCGTCTTCGGGGGTGCAGACGATGGGTTCGCCGCGCACGTTGAAGCTCGTGTTGACCACTACCGGGCAGCCGTGGCGGTCGCGGAAGGTTTCGATGAGGCGGTGGTAGCGGGGGTTGGTGTCCTTGTGCACGGTCTGGATGCGGGCCGAGAAGTCCACGTGGGTGATGGCCGGCAGGGTCGAGCGGTTGACGTAGAGCCGGTCGAACATGGGCTTTTGCCAGTAGCCGTCCGGCAGGGGATAGCGCAGATTTTCCGCTATCGGGGCCACCAGCAGCATGTAGGGCGAGGGCCGGTCCTGGATGAAGCAGTCGGACACGGCCTCGGCCAGCACGGACGGGGCAAAGGGGCGGAAGCCTTCGCGGTATTTGATTTTGAGGTTGAGTTTTTTCTGCATCTCGGGATTGCGCGGATCGCCCAGGATGGAGCGGCCGCCCAGGGCCCGGGGGCCGTATTCCATGCGGCCCTGGAACCAGCCCACGACCTTGCCGTCGGCCAGCAGGTCGGCGACCTGGGCGCACAGGGCGTCGAAATCCTCGTAGAGCGTATGCGGCGCTTCCCGGCGGGCGGCCAGGCGCAGGGCGTCGGCTCGGGTGAACTGCGGTCCGAGGTAGGAGCCTTCCATGCGGTCGCGGCGGCCTGCCGGGAGCGGCGCGCGTTCGTGGCCGCCCTGGATGTGCCAGGCGGCCAGGGC
>JAEZEM010000508.1 GCA_023417745.1 Pseudomonadota bacterium | reverse complement strand
GGCCATGACCGAGCACATGCCGGTCATCGGCGTCATGGAAGTGCCGCCGCATATGGTTTCGCGCTACGGCATCATCGACGGCGAGGAATTCGCCCCGGGCATGTACCGGGTGCGCGATCTGGTGGAAAAGCCTAAGGTCAACGAAGCCCCGTCGCGTCTGGCCATCGTCGGCCGCTATGTGCTCTTCCCGGACATCTTCTACCACCTGGAGAAGGTCACCCCGGGCCATGGCGGCGAGATCCAGCTCACCGACGCCCTCAAGGGCCTGGCCGGCAACAACCGCCTGCTCGCCGTCAAGATCCAGGGCCAGCGCTTCGACGCCGGCGATTGGGTCGACTACCTCACCGCCAATATCTACTTCGCCCTGCACGACGAGGTTCTGCGCGAGTCCCTGGTGCCTCGCCTGCGTGAGCTTTTGCCGTTTGGCAACTAGGCCCGCCGCCCTTGTCCGCACGTTTTTGTCGCCCGGGGGCGTAAGCCGCCCGGGCGATTTTTTTGCCACGCCATGAACGACGCCCTGGCCGTCGTCCTGACCACCCCGCCTTTTAGCGTGCTGACCTACGCCGTGCCGGACGGGTTTGCCTTGGCCGACTTTCCGACTGGCCTGCGCCTGCTGGTTCCGGTGGGCCGGACGCTGCGCGTGGGCGTGGTGGCCGCAAGCGGCGTCGCCCCGCCCCCCGGCGTGACCCTGCGCCCGGCCCTGTGGCCCCTGGAACGCACGCCGCTTTGCGACGCCGGCTACCTGGAGCTGGCCACCTCCCTGGCCGGTCGCCACATGGCCACGGTCGGCCGCATCCTCGGGGCCATCCTGCCGCGCGGGCTGCGTTCGGCCAAGGTGGTCTTCGCCTGCCGCGCCGCCGGCCTGTCCAAGGCCCTGACCGCGACCGCCCTGTGGCGCAAGTCCCCGGCCGAGCGCCTGAATCTTGTGGCCGCCTGGCGGGACGGGACCATGGCCTGCCGTCTGGAAGCCGGGGAGAGCGATCCGCTGTGCTGTCTCGCCGCCTCGCCGCCTTGGCCGGTGCGGCCCGGCGCGGCCAAGCAGGTGGCGGTCCTCGACGCCCTGTGCGACGCCGGCCCCATGGCCCTGTCCGAACTCAAGGCCAAGCTTGGCCCGGGCACGCTGCCCTTGGTGCGCCGGCTGGCGGAACTGGGGCTAGTGCGCATAGAAGAAGTCGAAACAGCGGCCCGGATCGGGTTGACCGAACTGCCCGCCGCCGTCCCCCTGCCGCCGCTGACCGACGAACAGGCTGCCGCCATGGACAGCCTGCTGCCGGCTCTGGACAGCCCCGACGGCGCGGCCCGGCTGGTCTACGGCGTCACCGGCAGCGGCAAGACGCGCCTGTATATGGAGCTTGCCCGCCGCACCCTGGAGCGAGGCCGCCAAGTCTTGCTGTTGGCCCCGGAAGTGGCCCTGGCGGAAAAGCTCCACCGGGCAGCCTGCCGGGCCTTTCCCGAAGTGGAGCCGGTTTTCTACCACGGTTACCAGTCCCCGGCCCTGCGCGAGGCGCTTTTCTGGCGCTGCGGCGGCGGGGCGCCGCCGGCAATCGTGGCCGGCACGCGCTCGGCCCTGCTTTTGCCCCTGCGCGACCTTGGCCTCATTGTCCTCGACGAAGAGCACGACGGGGCCTTCAAGCAGGAAGATCGGCTGCCGTATCAGGCCAAGGAAGTGGGTTTTTTTCGGGCCAAACAGTCCGGGGCGCTTTTTGTCCTGGGTTCGGCCACTCCGGACGTCAAGACCTTCCACGCCGCCAAGGCCGGCCATGAGCCCATGGTGCGCCTGGAACACCGGGTGGGCGGGGGCGGGATGCCGCGAGTGGAGCTGGTGGACATGCGCGGCGCGGCCAAGCTCACGGGCTCGGCCATCCACCGCGAAACCGGCGACCGGGTCGGCGTGCTGACCGACTTGAGCGCCGCCGCCTTGGCCGAAACTGTGGCCCAGGGCGGCCAGGCCATGATACTCCTGAACCGCCGGGGTTATGCGCCGCTGCTTTTTTGCCTTGACTGCGAAACGCCGGTGCGCTGCCCCCACTGCGACCTGTCGCTCACCTTCCACAAGGATCGGGAGCGGCTGGTGTGTCACTACTGCGGCCATGCCCGGCCCCATCCCTCGCCCTGTCCGGGCTGCGGCGGCACGAGCTTTCTGCCCATGGGCGTGGGCGCGGAGATGCTTGAAGAACAGCTTGCCGGCGTGTTGCCGGCCGACGCGGCCGTGGCCCGGCTTGACCGCGACGTGGCCCGACGTCCCGAAGAGGCCCGGGCCGTGCTGGCCGATTTCGCCGCCGGCCGGTCCCGGGTGCTGGTCGGCACGCAGATGCTGTCCAAGGGCCATCATTTTCCGGACGTGACCCTGGTCATCGCCGCCGACGCCGATCTGGGCCGCAATCTGCCGGATTACCGGGCCTCGGAACGGGCCTTCCAGCTGCTCACCCAGGTGGCAGGCCGGGCCGGCCGGGGCGAGCGGCCGGGCAGGGTGCTCATCCAGACGCGCATGCCCGAGGACCCCTTTTTTGGTTCTGTCATTCGCGGCGATTACGAGGGCTTTTTCGAAGAGGAGCTTTCCCGCCGCCGCCGGTTGTGTTATCCGCCATTCGTACGTTTGGGACTGGTGCGCCTGAGTTTTTCCCGGGACTACGAGGAAGGTTACGCCCTGGCCGCAGCGGCCGGCGAGGCCATGCGCCGGGCGGCGGCCACGGTCGGGG
>JAEZEM010000484.1 GCA_023417745.1 Pseudomonadota bacterium | reverse complement strand
CGATGTCCTTGGGGACCTCGGCATAGGTGCGTTCCAGGGTGGAGGCCGCGTTGTAGGCGGGCATGACCACCACCACTTTTTTTCCGTTCATCATGGGCGTTCGCTCCAGGGGGGTCGCCGGATCGCGGGCGGGCCGGCGGAATGCGCCGCGCGTGGGAGAGTTCGCGGCCAAACGCGGAACTAATCCTGAAAACGGGGGTGCTGTCAACCGTTGCGGCCCGCCCGGCCCGTCGTGCCCGGCCTTCCATCGTTTTTAGCCAAGCCCTGGGCGCTTGTTGCCAAGGCTTTACATCCGACCCCGCCTTCAGTACCGAGAGCGGGCCATGACGCATACCTCGACGTCCGCCGGGCCGGTCCCGGCCGCGCCGCCCGCCGCTTCCGAGGCGGCCGGCTATCGTTTCGATTGGGGACTGGCCGCCGTGCTGGTCCTGGCCGCCTTTCTCCTTTTCTACAACCTGGGCCAGCGCCCCTTCTGGCAGGACGAGGCCGAGACCGCCTGTCTGGCCAAAAACGTCCTGGCCCACGGCCTGCCCTATTCCTTCGACGGCCTAAACGTCGTCTCCCAGGAGGAAGAGCGGGAGTTCGACAAGGTCGGGGGCTATCTCTGGCGCTGGTCGCCCTGGATGCAGATCTATCTCCAGGCCGCCGGCTTCGCCGTGGGCGGCCTTGACGCCGCCGCCGGCCGCGTGCCCTTCGCTTTGGCCGCCCTGGTCGCCGTCTACTGGTTGTATCGGCTCACGCGCCGCCACTTCGGCGACCGCGATCTGGCCCTTTTGGCCGCCATCCTTTTAACCACCTGCGTGCCCTTTCTGCTGATCGGCCGGCAGGCCCGCTACTACGCGCCGGGCACGCTGTTCGTCTTGTGGACGTTGGACGCCTTCCTGTCCGACTGGCAACGCAAAACCCTGCCGCTGTTGGCCATGTTCGCCGGCATGGCCCTGTTGTTCCACGCCAATTATCTGCTTTTCCTAAGCTTCGCCCCAACGGCCCTGGCCGCCGCCTTCCTGGTCTATCCCGAGAAATTCCACTGGAAGCGCCTGGGCTGGCTTGTGGCCGCGACCACGGCCCTGGTCATGGTTCCGGGCATCCTGCTCTACCGCATCGGCAGCCAGAGCGGCATGTTCGACGTGCTGCTCGTGCCCGAAAATCTCATGCTCTATTTCGCCGACCTGTGCATGTTCTGCCTGCCCATGCCGGTCTCGGCCTATCTGGTCTGGCGCTGGCGGCGGTTTGCCACGCGCGGCGAACGCCCGGCCGACCCGGCCGAACGGTTCGCGCTTTTTTCCGCCGTGCTCATCGTGTTCAGCCTGCTCTTCCTGGGTTTGGTTCCCCAGCGCTTTTTCCGCTACATCGCCCATCTGCTGCCGCTTTGCGCGTTCTTGTTGGCCTTTTGCGTGCGCCGGTTGTGGAATTTTTCCAAGGTTTCGGCCGTGCTGCTCTTTTTCCTGCTGGCCGCCACCAACTGGCTGGCCGTCTACCCCATGGAGCGGCTCAAGATCGTCAACCGGCCCTGGCAAAACGATTTCCGGATGCTCACCTCCAATAATTTTCCGTTGAAATTGTTCGTCACGGAACTGGTCTGCGGCTATCCCGACGTCAACGCCGCCATCGTGGAATTTTTTAAGGCCAACGCCAAGCCCGGCCAGACCATCGTGGTCGAGTACGGCGACTTGCCCTTGCAGTTCGCCCTGTCCGGGGTGCGGGTGCTCGGCGGCCTGCAAGGCCCCGTCCCGGAGGGCGTCACGCCTGACTGGGTGCTGCGTCGGCGGGTGGTGCGGGTCAACCGCGACCGGTTTCTGTTCGGGGCCAGGGAATTCACCGACAGTCTCGACTACGAGCGCGACTACGAGCGCGTGCCGGTCCCCTTCCCGGACGAGACCTTCGGCAACCGCACCGACGATCCCAATCATCATTACTTCATCGCCGTGGAGCCGCCCCAAAAGGCGCTCGAAATCTGGCGGCGGCGGGAGGGGGCGTCATGAAAACGCTTGTTTCCCGCGACAACCTGATTCGCCTGCTGCTGCTGATCGCCCTGGGCGGAACCTTGTACAAGGGCTTCCTCAAGACCCCCGAAGGGGCCACGCTTTTTGCCCGCCAGTCCTTTTACAACGGCCTGGTCAACGACGGCGAGAACACGGCCATCATGAAGGAACGCCACCGCGACGTGCTGGAAGCCACGGACAAGGCGATAAAGGTCCGCCTGGACGAGCTGCGCTCCGGGGTCTACAAGCCCGCGCCCGGTTCGCTGGTGTCCGAGGAGTCCCTGGAGCGGGCCATCCGCAAGGACGTGGCCACCCGGGGCCGGGCCGTGGACGATGAACTGCGCGCCCAGGAAAAGCTGGAGCGGGCCAAGCGCCTGGAAGCCGCCGGCTGGCGCATGGGCTGGGCTTGTCCTGCGGCCGGGGAGGGCCGGCCATGAGCGTCCGCCGCCTCATGCGTCTGGGCCTGTGGGGGCTTATCTGCGCGGTCCTGGCCGGAGTCGGGTTGCTCGTCTGGTTCGGGGCCTGGCACTATCCGGCCCTGGGCCTGTCCGGCATCCCCAAGGACGGCTACCGCCAGGCCATGGAGATCGCCGCCCGGGGCATGACCGCCGCCGACGGGCTGCGCTTTGAAGACTTCGATTTTCTCAAATACCGGGAAGTGCAGCGCGGCGGCGAAGCCTACGCCTGGGGCGCGGCCCGTTGCCGGGCCGCCGACGGGTCCACGACCTTTTACTGGGTCTATCTGGAATGGAGCAAGAAGCGCGGCCAGTGGCTGCGCAACTATTCCCTCGAACTGGCCGCCCCGGACGACGAGATCTACTTCACCCGCCTAAGCCCGGGCCAGTTCGGCCGGGCCAGGCTGGCCGCCGGCAAGCTCCTCGGGCAGCTCGCCTCCCGGGTCCGCGAGGCTCTGGCCGCGCCCTAAGGGGCGCCGCTCTCGGCGCCGGGCCTCGGCCCGCCGGAGGCGACGCGGCGCGCTCAAGTGAACACGTGTTTATTTTCCGAGGCCGCCAAGACTTGCAAAGGGAGCGTCTTTGGCGTATTGGCCGTTGTTCCCAACCGATATTCGGGAACCGGCAAGGCCATTCGGCCGCCCCGGCGGCCGGCGATTCCAGCCATATTTCGACGCCGCCGTTTCCTAACCACGCGAGGAATCAACGAACGCCATGAGACTGCGCCAACGCTGCGAGCACTTCAATGCCCTGCATTCCCAGATTTCGGCCCAGGGCATCAATCCCTATTTCCGCCCCATCGCCAAGACCTGGGGCACCGAGGTCGAGGTCGGCGGCAAGCGCCTCATCATGATCGGCTCCAACGACTACCTGGGCCTCAGCCATGATCCCCGGGTCATGGACGCCTCGGCCCAGGCCGTCTACCACTGGGGCACCGGTCCTGGCGGCTCGCGGTTTTTAAGCGGCAACATGGTGCTCCACCACCATCTCGAAGAACGCCTGGCCGATTTCGTGGGCAAGCGCCATGTGGTGGTCCATGTCACCGGCTTTAGCGCCAACCTGGGCGCTTTGGGCGTGCTGATCACCCCGGCCGACACCGTGCTGTGCGACCGGGAAAATCACGCCAGCATCTTCGAGGGCGTCAAAAACACCAAAGCCCGCCTGGCCACTTTCGCCCACAACGACGCTGCCCACGCCTTGAAACGCGTGGAGGACGCCAAGGCCGCCCGCCCCGACGGCGACGTGTTCCTCGTCACCGAAGGCGTGTTCAGCATGTCCGGCGAGCTGGCCCCCTTGGACCAGATCGCGGCCATCAAGGACGCCCACCCCGACGTGGTCTTCTATCTCGACGACGCCCATGGCCTGGGCGTGTTCGGACGCGGCGGACGCGGCAGCGCCGACCATTTCCGCATCACGGACAAGGTCGACTTCATCATGGGCACGTTCAGCAAGTCCATGGCCTCCATCGGCGGGTTCATCGCCTCCGACGACGAGGACATGCTGCGCTACCTGCGCTACCAGTCGCGCACCCAGATCTTTTCCGCCGCCCTGCCGGCCGCCAACACCGTGGCCGTGCTCCCCTGCCTGGACATCCTGGCCAAGGAGCCCGAGCGCGTGGACCGGCTCCACGAGGTCACGGCGCGCATGCGCCAGGCCTACCGCGACATCGGGCTGCGCATCGGCAACTCGTCCTCGCCCATCATTCCCATCATCATCGGCTCGGACGAAAAGGCCTTTTTCTTCTCGCGCGCCCTGTTCGA
>JAEZEM010000430.1 GCA_023417745.1 Pseudomonadota bacterium | reverse complement strand
AGGCAGCCGAGAAACGCGGCGGCCGGGCCGGCGGTCACGGCGCTGTAAAAGGTCCAGGCCCCTTCGCGCCGGCTGCCGAGCAGCCCGCAGCCGACAAGGATGGCGAGGTGCCGCGACACGCGGGACTGCCCCATGTCGAGGACGGCGGTGATTTCGCCCACGGACAGCTCATGGCGCGAGAGCACACGAACGAGGCGCAAGCGCGTTTCGTCGGCCAAGGCCTTGAACCAGGGGAGGGGTGTGGCGTCGATTTTGTGCATATCAAGATATCCTGATATGCGGTTCTAGTGATTTTTTTGGGGGAGGTCAAGGGGGGAGAGGGCAAAGTGTTGGCAGGAAGTTGCGTCTCGCAATAGGTTCTTGTATGCCTTTGTGTTGCTATGGCTTGGTGGCGAAAGAGACCTCTTTGATAAAGTGCTATGCTAGTATGATTTTGTGGGTTTAAGGTGAAATTGGGTGTGATTATTCTTTGTTATAGTGTTTATGTCTCTGTGGTGTGCATGGTTTCCAGTAGCCGATAGGATGTTTTTTGGAGTGTCGCTATGGTGAATAATTTTGACAAGTCTTGGGCAAAGTTTCTCAATCCAGAGTCATTACAGCACAATGTAAAGGCTATCTCCTTATTTATTTGCGTTTTTGAAATGTTTAAGGATCAACTTGTCGAGAAACTGAAAATGTTGTTTTCAACGAGTGAACGCTTTGATTCAGCCAGTGGCAAAATCACCTACGAAGTTGGACAGCGATATAAGGACGAGGTGTCTTCTAGGTCAAAATATAAAGATGAAGCGGCGCTTCTTTGGTTTAGGAGTAATAGCGCTATAAATGATGACGATATCGAAATGTACCATAAAATCAGAATGCATCGAAATGGTCTGACTCATAACATGATAGGTTATGTGACTAAGTATGGCGTTGATTTTGATGAAGGTCTTTTTGAAAGTCTTGTTTGTATATATTCCAAAATTGAAAAATGGTGGTTTGTAAATTTTGAGTTGAGCTTAAGTCCTGAAATGTTGCCAGATGGGCAAGATCCTGATGATGTTATCCCTGGGTCTGTCATTACGATAAACTTGATGCGTGACATTCTTCTTGGATTTGAGCCAGAAAAAGGCTATTATTATGATACTTTTTTGAAGTTCAAGGATAAAAAAGAATAAGGCAAGAGTCGTCTTCTGTTGGCTTGTAATAAGGTGTTCTCTCTCACCCCACAATCACCCCCAACCTCCCCAACACCTCCGCCAAAACTCCCGCCGGCACGCTCTCTAGCTTCCGGCCGCCGCGCGCCGCCACATCCAGGGCGCGGGGCTGGTCGCAGCGCACCACGCCGGTGGTTCGGGTGCCGGCTCCGTCCAGGGAGACGGCAAAGCCGGCCGTGCCCATCCCTTGCCCCGCGCCGTTTGACGGTAACGACTCCCTGGTCGTATAGTCATGGTTCTCACGCAAGGTTGCGCAACCCGCAGATGGTGTTTTCATGGGCAATGCCGGCAAAATTCTGGTCGCGGACGATTCCGTGGTCATGCAGAACGTGCTGAAGAAAATGCTTGTTTGCATCGGCTGCCGGGACGTGCGCACCGTTGCCAATGGGCAGGCGGCCTGGGAGCTGCTCGAAAGCGAGAAGGACTTCGAACTGGTGTTCGCCGATCTGCAGATGCCTCGCCTTTCCGGCCTGGCGCTTTTGGACAGGATTCGCCAATCGCCGACCATGCAGGCCCTGCCCGTGGTCATCATCAGCAGCGAGGCCGATCCGGCCAGCATCCTGGAGGCCGGCAAACACAACGCCACGGCTTATGTGGTCAAGCCGTTCTCGGTCGACAAAATCTCCTGCGTCGTCAAAAACCTCCTGGAGCGCTAGCCGGCCGTCCTGTTCGGCGAGGCGGGTGGAAGCGTTAGCCGCGCCGACCGCCGCCGGCGCGGTCAGTCCGCCTTGGGCCGGGTGCGCGCCAGATAGTCCGTGACGGCCTGCTCGGTTTCCCGGGCGGCGTCGAGCAATCGGGCAAAGGCGGCGTCCTCGCAGGGCTCGTGGTTCTTGAGCGTCTTTTCCATGGACGTCGCCACGGTGCAGAGCTTCTCCGCCCCGAGTTGCTGGGCGAGCCCCTTGAGCGAATGGATTTCAAAGCCCAGCTTTTCCGCCTCGGGCCGGGCTTGCACCAGGGTGATGTCGATGCGCTGCGTATTGTATTTTTCGAGATAGCCTTCGCAAACTTCCCTATACAGTTCCGTGTCGCCGCCGAGTTTGAGCAGGGCCAGTTCGCTGTTCAGCGTCCGGCCGTTGGCCAGATCGTCTTGCGGCGTGTCGGTTCCCCGCTGGCCTCCGGCGTGGTGTTCGTAGCGGCAAAGGCCGGTCATGTTTTGGTGCAGCAGCAAAATCCTTTCGTAAAGCGTCTGCGGATCAAGGGGTTTGGTGATGAAGTCGTCCATGCCGCAGGCCAGGCATTCGTCGCGAATGGTGTCCAGGGAATAGGCCGTCATGGCGGTGATGTGGACGTTTCTGTTGAGCGGCGTGGTGACGCCGTCCCGGATCATATGGCACAACTCGATGCCGTTTATTTCCGGCATCTCGATGTCCAGGAAGACCATGTCGAACAGGGCGGTCTTGAGAAACGCCAGCGCTTCCTGCGCGCCCTGGGCCAGGATGGGTTCCTGGTTGAGCAGCGAAAACACTTTCTGGGCCACGCGCAGGTTCATGGAGTTGTCGTCCACGACCAGAATCATCAGGCGGTCGAGGGGCGCGGCCTGGGGCGTGGCGGCGTCGGGTTTGGCGTAGATGGCGGTGTAGTCGCCTGGGGGCAGCGGCAGGCGCACGGTGAAGCTGCTGCCTTGGCCCGGCCTGCTGTCAACGGCGATTTCGCCGTGCATGAGGCCGACGAGCTGCTTGCAGACCGACAAGCCCAGGCCGGTGCCGCCGAACTTGCGCGAGGTCGAGTCGTCGCCCTGGGTGAAGGGCTCGAAGATGGTGTCGAGACGGGCTTGCTCAATCCCCACGCCGGTGTCGCTGACGGTGATGGTCGCCTGGTAGCTGCCGGACGCCGCATCCCTGGTCGCGGCGGCGGTGACGGCGATGCCGCCGATTTTGGTGAATTTGAGCGCGTTGTTGGTCAGGTTGAGCAGGATTTGCCGCAGTCGGGCCGGATCGCCCCGGACCACGACGTCGGCGCTGTCGTCAAGAAGCGTGACGAGTTCGATGTTTTTTTGGTTGGCCAGGGGCAGCATGAGCCGGGTCGTGGATTCGATGACGCCTTTCAGGTTGAAGTCGATGGTCTCCAGGGCGATCTTGCCGGCTTCGATTTTGGACAGATCGAGCAGATCGTTGACGATGGTCAGCAGGTGGTCGGAAGACTCCTTGACGGCCGTCAGGCAGTCGCGTTGGTCGTCGCTGACGGCGGTGCTCAGGAGATAGTCGTTCATGCCCTTGATGGCGTTCATGGGCGTGCGGATTTCGTGGGTCACCTTGGCCAGGAAATCCGTCTTGGTCTTGTTGGCCTGTTCCGCGACGACCTTGGCTTCCTCCAGCTTCTGGCGGATTTTTTCGTTCTCGACGTTTTTTTCCTGCAACCGCCGGGTGCGTTCCTTGACCAGATTTTCCAGGTTGAGCTTGTAGTTGGTGATTTCGGAAATGTAGAGGCTGATGTAGCGGGCCAGCTCGCTGATTTCGTCGTCGCCGGAGATGGTGACTTCCTTTTTGGCTCCGAACACGTTGATGGTCTTGTTGATCTCGGTGATCTGCGACTTGATGCTGAGGATGCGGCGCAGGACTTTGCGTTCGATGAGAAAAAGAATGCAGCCGATCAGCGCAAAGCCGCCGCAGATGAGCAGGATGGAAGACTTCAGCGAGGCGCTCTGACCCAGCTTGAGGATGGCCTTGTCTCCGGAAACGATCAGATCAATAGCCTGCTCCCCGGCGATGTCCTTGAGCTTGACGTGGCCGGACAACGTGGAATCGTTGGTGTCGTAGATGTGTATCGCCAGGTCCGAGGACGCCGTTTGCAGATGTTCCGTGCGCACCTGCCGGCCCAGGGGCGCGCTGTCGAAATGATCGGCCAGGCTAAACCGCAGCCGGGTCTTTTCCTCGATCTTCCTGATGATGGCTTCGGTCAGGTCGCGGCCCATGACCAGCGTCCCCAGCTTGGGCGCGGCCCCTTCGCTGTCGGAAATGGGACAGCTCGCGATGACGGTGAAGATGTCTTGCAGTTTGGCGATGCCGCGTATCCTGCCCTCCTGGTCGTTCGGCAGGAGCATTTTCGTTTGACGGACAATGAGGTCCCGGACGGCCTCGTCGAGCTTGGGCGCGAAACCCCCGTCCTCTTTGCGGCTGGCCGACCAGACGATCCGGCCTTCGTTGTCGACGAAGGCGATGAAGGCCAGATCCAGGGAGCCAAGGGTCCTGTCGTTGAGGTTGGAGCGCACGAAGTCGGGCTTATTTTTCTGCATGAACTGGTAGCTGTCGTCCCAGACGGCCCAATCGACGATGATGTCGTCGAGCTTTTGCACCTCTTCGTCCAGGAAATTGGCCACGCGGGCGGTGTTGTTGGCCAGGGTTTCGTAGGCGAAATTGGAAAAGGTCTCGGTCAGCAACAGGCTGTTGAGCAGGATGTAAAAGGCGATGAGGACGGCGGAGCCCAGGCAGATCCAGATTCGGGTGAATTTTCGTATGGAGACGGCCATGTCGCGGCTCCGCGCGCAGCAAGAGTTTCAGGTCGGTGCGGGATAGTGGGCGATGCCCACGAAGTGTCGCACATTCCGATGGCTGATTGAATCGGTTTTTGGCCCTTTCGTGAGCGGAAAGGGTGGGATTTGGGGCGTTGAGGCCGCCTTTGCCTGGGTTGGCGACGTTTGGCCGGGCGGGGCGGAGGAGCGCCGACCCGTTGCTTCAAGGGGTGGACGCTACGTCACGTCCACCCAGAACGACCGCCAGCAGCCGGCGCAGCCCTCGGGCGGCGTGTCGGTGTCGTGGCAATACCGAAATTCCCGGTATTGCGGCATGTTCCAGATGGCGGCCAGGGCGTCGACATGCAGATTGCCGCGCACGTCGCGGGGGAAGGGCAGGGTCGCGCCGTGGAAGCGGTAGCTGGCCGGATCGGCGATGGGCACGTTGCGCAGCGCGCACGGGCTGACCGCGCCGTCGGCGGCCAGAAAGAGCGTGCTGGCCGGCCGGTCCGGGCAGCGAAAACGCGTCAGCCCGCCGTGCACCAGCCGGCTGTCCAGGCGAAGGCCCAGCCCGGCCGCGTCCTCGGCGGCGGCCCGAAGCCGGGCGGCCAGGGCGTCGAAGGACGCCTGGTCGGTCGGCACCAGGGCGTCAAACGCCGTTTCCGGGCCGGTGGCGTAGGACAGCGGCCGCACATGGACCGCGCCGACCCCAAGACCGGCCAGGAAGCGCGGCAGGGCCTCAAGCTCGCCCTGCGCAAGGCCAGTGCGGGTCAGGGCGTAGCGCACCTCGACTTCCGGCAGTTTGGACTCGTGCACGGCCTTGACGGCGGTCAGCCGGTCGATGGCGGCCAGGGCCGCGTACAGGCTCGTGCCGCGCCGCCGGAAATTGGCGTCCTCCACCAGTCCGGCCAGGGGCAGCATGACCACGTCGATGTCGTCGCGCACCAGAGCCGAGGCGTGCTCGTCAGCCAGGCGCACGCCGTCGGTGACAAGCACCGTGCGCGCCCCGGCGTGCTTGGCTGCGGCCAGCATGGCCAGGATGTCCGGGTTGGCCAGGGGATCGCCCCAGCCGTGGAACCGCACCTCAGTCACGGCGTCGATCTCGCGCAGGGCTTTTTCGAAAAGCGTCAGCGGCAGGTCGTGGTCGAGCCAGCGCTTCTTGTGGCCGGCCCGGATGGTGAAGCCGATTTCGGCCCGGCTGCGGGACGAAGCCTCGACGATGAGCCGGTCAAGGACAATGGGCGCGCTCATTTGGGGCAAAAGGCGGCGGCGGCAAAGCTCACGGCCGAAAGGGTCGGGGTTTCGCGCATGATGTCGTGGGCAAGCAGCGTCATGGACGACGGCGGCAGGATCTCGGCTAGCGTGGCCAGGGCGGACAGGCCGCAGACGTTGTAGGCGTCGCCCACACGCTGCGACTCGGCCCAGAAGGCGTCGACGTCGCCGGCGGCCAGGGCGGCTAAAAGCGCCCGGTCATGGGCCAGGGCGGCCTCTTCCAGAGCTTCGGCCGGCTCGGCATGGCCGAACTTGCCGCCGATATGGCAAAAATCCACCCCGGCCACGATGAGCGTGTCGGGCTGGGAGGCCAGCTCGGTCAGGGCGTCGAGGAACGAGCCGGCGTAGGCGCGAAAGGCCTGCCGCGTGGGCGCGTCCACCACCCCGGCCGGCGAGCCGCACAGGATCGGGACCATGGCAAAGGGCGCGTCGCCAAAAAGCCGGCGCAGGAACACGGCCTGGAACTCCACGGAATGCTCGGCCTTGTGGGGCAGGCTGGAGGCGTCCACGGCTTGCCCGCCGACCGCGCGCAGCTTGGCCGTGGCCTCGGCGTCGACGGCAACGTCGCCAAGGGGCGTGGCAAAGGCCTTGTCCGTGAGGCAGTAGAGGCCGTCGATGATCTGGTGGCCGACGCCAAGGACGATGACGCGCCTGGGCGCGGCGGCCTTTATGGCTGCGTCCAGGGCGGCGTAGGCGGCGGCGTAGGCGGCCCGGCCGGCCTCGGGGTCGATATGCGGCGCGATGACGGCCTTGACCGGGCCGGGGGCGGCGCTAGCCTTGGGAGCTTCGGCCAGGACGGCGTCGAGATAGACGGCCAGCTCGTCGCCGGCGTCGGGGTAGGCCTGGCCGGCAAAGACCGTCTCGCGCCGGGAGGCGGCCTCGAAGGCGGCGGCGATGGCCGCCTTACGTTCCCGGTAGCGGGGCGAATCCATGAGCCCGGCTTCGTCGAGCTGCTTGACGAGGCCGGCCACGTCGTCGGCGTTCACTTCCCGGCCGCCCTGGGCCTCGGTGACGGCGGCGGCCACGTCGGCCAGGCTGCGCCGGCCGTCCATAAGCGCCATGACCGGCAGCAGCCCCTGGGGGATGCCGGCGCCCCAGGGCACGATTTCCAGGCGGTCGCGCACCAGGATGGTGGGCTGGCCTTCGTGGTCAAAGGGAATGAATTCGAGGTCGTGCCGGGCGCGGGGATTGTCGTATGTCATGGCCGGGCAAGGTAGCCCAGGCAGCCGGGCTTGGCAACGCGACACGCGGCCGGCCGCGCGCCGGCCGCGTGTCGCGTCCACGAAAAGCCGGCAGGGCGTTTCATGGGCAACTTGCTCAAAACAATTGGTTTTTCTTTACACTGCGCTCATCTTTTTTACGGAGCGCGCCGCTAGGTCGTGGCGTCGGCGCACTCCCTTGTGGCCTCGAAGCGGATGGATTCCCAGCGTTCGACGGTGCGTTCCATCATCCAGTCGCTGGTGAAAAGCATGACCCGGTGGCCGCCGGCGTCGGTGGCCAGGGCGTCGGATTCCTCGCGCACAAGCTTGTCCAGGGCTTCCTTGGTCTCGGCGAACAGCCAGCGGGCGGCGTTGAACTTCGTGCCGACCAGATCGACCTCCACGTCGTATTCCGTGGCCAGGCGCTGGGCGATGACCTCGAACTGCAAGGCTCCCACGGCCCCCAGCAACATGCCGCCGCCGTTTATTGGCCGGAAGAACTGGATGGCCCCTTCCTCGGACAGCTGGGTCAGGCCCTTGTCCAGCTGCTTGGCCTTGAACGGGTTTTTGAGCAGCACCCGGCGGAAATGCTCGGGGGCGAAATGCGGGATGCCCAGGAACTTGAGCGGCTCGCCCGTGGACAGGGAGTCGCCGACGTTTAACGTGCCGTGGTTGGGGATGCCGATGATGTCCCCGGGCCAGGCTTCTTCCACGCCGCTGCGTTCCTGAGCCATAAAAAGGATGGCGTTGGAGGCCTTGATGTCCTTGCCCAGGCGATGATGGCGCAGCTTCATGCCCCGGTTGAAGCGGCCGGAGCAGATGCGGACAAAGGCCACCCGGTCGCGGTGGGCGGCGTCCATGTTGGCCTGGACCTTGAAGACGAGCCCGGTGAACTCCTCTTCCAGGGGGGAGATTTCCCGGGGCGCGGCCGCCCGGGGACGCGGCCCGGGGGCGAGGTCCACCACGGCTTCCAGCAGCTCCCGCACGCCGAAGTTGTTGATGGCGCTGCCGAAAAAGACCGGCGTCTGCTTGCCGGTCAGGTAGCGCTCCATGGAAAAGGGATAGCCCGCGCCGTCGAGCAGCTCCACGTCGTGGCGAAGGCCGGCGGCTCCCGCGTCGCCAAGAAGCGTATCCAGGGCCGGATCGTCCAGACCCTGAACGATCACGCCCTCCCGGGGGCGGGCGCCCTTGTCGGCGGCCTCGAAAAAGCGCAGCCGGGCCTGGCGCAGATCGTAGACCCCCTGAAATCCCTTGCCCATGCCGATGGGCCAGGACAGGGGCGCGGCCTCGATGCCCAGGCTCTGCTCGATGTCGTCAAGCAGCTCCAGGGGCGAGCGGCCCTCGCGGTCTAGCTTGTTGATGAAGGTGATGATCGGCGTGTCGCGCAGGCGGCAGACGTCCATGAGCTTTTTGGTCTGGGCTTCGACGCCCTTGGCGCTGTCGATGACCATGAGCGCCGAGTCGGCGGCGGTCAGCACGCGGTAGGTGTCCTCGGAAAAGTCCTGGTGGCCCGGGGTGTCCAAGAGATTGACGGCATGGCCGTTGAACTCGAAATTCATGACCGAGGAGGTCACGGAAATGCCGCGTTCGCGTTCGATGGCCATCCAGTCCGAGGTGGCGTGACGGCCGGCTTTCTTGGCCTTGATGGCCCCGGCCATGGCGATGGCCCCGCCGAACAGCAGCAGCTTTTCGGTGAGGGTGGTCTTGCCGGCGTCAGGGTGGCTGATGATGGCGAAGGTGCGGCGGCGGGCCGTCTCGCGCGTAAGTTCCTTGAGAAAGAGCTGATTTTGCATAGTAAAGTCGCCTTGAGCGTTCTGGCGTGATTCCTTGTGGTTTTGGGCAGGCCACGCGTAGCCCATCACGGGGCCGCTGTCCATGCGGCGGCGGCGTCCTGGGCGCGGCCGCGTGCCCCTCGCCAGGCGGGCGCGACCAGTCCGGGGCGACAAAAAACCGCCGGAGTCCTGTTGGACTCCGGCGGTCGCGTCGTCGGTGCGGGCGGGCCTAGAAGGTGTACTTGAAGCCGAAGGAGACTTTCCAGGCGTCTTCGGCCTTGTTGGCCAGGCGACGGCCCCAGACGCTCTGCTGGAAGGCGCTGGGGTGGGCCCAGCCGGTTTCCATGATGAGCGCCAGGTTTTCATACAGCATGTACTTGGTGTCGAAGTTGAGGCCCATGACCCATTCGCTGGCGGTCAGGTCGCGGCCCATGACGAAGATGGGGTTGGAGCCGAGCACCGTGTTGGCGTAGCGGATGGCCTTGGAGGAGTTGTTGCCGTGGACGTAGGCGAACGTCAGGCGCTGGGTGAGCTTTTCGATGAAGCTCACGTTATTAAGCGACGTGCCAAAGCCCCAGGCGCCCACGGGGGAGATGCCCATGTTGGAGCCCTTGACCAGTTCCTGGCCGCCGTCAAACAGGAAGCTGTTGCCGGCGTTCCAGGACTGGGTGCCGCCGTTGTGTTCGCCGCCGCGGCCGGAGCCGGGGAAGAAGTTGGGCATGCGCTCGGAACCGTTTCGGGTGGAGCTGTCCTCGCCCGTGGACCAGAAGCCGAAGGCCTGGGGCGTGAGCATGGTCATGCCGGTGTATTCGGCGGCGGCGTCGATGAACCAGCCGTTGCGCACGTTCTTGCGGTATTCGTTCATGCCGTGCTGGCCCCAGAGGACGTCGGCGTAGAACTTGAAGGGATCAAGAGCCGTGACTTCCAGGGTGGTGCCGGCCCACAGGGCGGTGATGAAGTTGTTCTTCCAGCCCACGGGAGCCATGGTGAACAGGCCCGAGGAAATGAGGCCTTCGGCCCAGCCGCCGCCGGCCAGATAGTGGCCGCCCTTGCCGCCGACGCCGAACAACGCCCACGGGGTGGCCTTGAAGCCGTCCACGGTGATGGGCAGGGCCAACATGTAGCCTTCTTCGTTGGCGTAGACCGAGGTGGTGGTGGGGGCGTAGGTGCGGTCGCTGGAGATGGTGCGCACGTAGGCCAGGATCATGCTCAGATGGTCTTCGATGAGCGGGGCGCTGATGATGAGCGAGGACACGTCTTCATCGAAAACGATGCTGCCGGCGAAAAACGAGCTCTGGGGAATGGACGCGGGCTGCAGGCCGGCGCTGATGGCGATGTCGGTGCCGGGCCATTTGAAGGACAGGTAGGCCTGGTAGACTTCGACGGCCACCTGCGGGTTGGCGGCGGTGAAGGTGCCGTGGCCCCAGACGTCCTCGACCTTGACGCCCAGGCGGAACTTGACGGCTTCATTGGCGATGAAGTCCGAGCGCAGGCGGAAGCGTTCCCAGATTTCGAAGCGGTCCTCGGTCTGGGTGCCGGCGTGCTGGATGGTTCCGGCCTCGTTGATCCATTTGGCGCTGTTCCAGCCGGTGAAGTTGCGGTTGGCGAAATAGTTGCCGTAGACCAGGGCGTCTCCGGTCATCCGCACCTCGGTGGCTGCCTCGGCGCGGACGGCGGCGGCCGTGATCAGGACGGCGGCCGCGAGCAGCAGCAGTAAGCGTTTCATGATTCCCTCCTCCAAAGGTCGTGACAGAAACAACAAAAACCGAAACCGACCGACGCGATATCGGACAGGCCCGGATCGCGGCGAGCGATCCGGGCGCTTGGCCGCGAGGCTAGAAGGGCAGCGGCTTGCCCGAGAGCAACAGGAATGCGGGGATGTAAAGCCCCACCGGAACCCATATGATGAGCGACCAGGCCAAGAGCTTGGCCGAGAGCTTGTTGTAGGCGTTGAGCCAGACTTCGAGGGTGAGCACGGTGTAGCCGGCGCAGGCCAGGGTGAAATAGCCGCTGCCCTTCACGTGGTAATACAGCAGCATGTAGATAAAGGAGATGATGGCGACGGTAAGGCTCACGTTGCCCACGGAACGCATGTTGTCCAGGCCGGCGAGCAGCGCGTAGGCCACCACGCAGTAGAGTAGGCCATGGGCGAACAGCAGCCCGGCCGTGAAAGCGTCGTTCTGTATGGCGTTGACAAATGCCCCAAGCACCACGCAAATGCCGACAAAGGCGCAGATGGCCCCCGTGCCTTTGGCTTCGCCGTAGCCGAGAAACAGCAAGGCCACGGGCAACCACATCAAGGAAATGGCGATCAAGATAGCCAGCGTCATCGAATCCCCCTCCGTTACGTTGTGTGTAAAACTCCTTTGAAAACCTCCGGAAAATGAGCCGTTTACGCCAGAGCCGCGCCTCCGGGTCCAGGGGAGGCGGGCGCGCCCAAAGCCCACGGCCAGGGCAACGGGAAAGACCGCAAGGGCCTGCGTCGGCATGAAGAACCGCGGGTTTTCCCGATGGCTGTGGGTTGCCGGGGCTTAGCAAGTATCGGCCCCTTAAAAATATTATTATATTTTAATGTGTTATAAATCACGGTAAGACATGGCGTCGGGCGGATGGGACTCCTGCACACAATCGGCCTAGGGCCGCTGACGCGCCGAAGCGGGAATTGTCACGATTTGCCATGTGATGTCGGGAGGTTGTCGACAAGGTGACATTTTGTCCGCATCAGGCGCGGCGGCGGGTCAAAATTTCCCTGGCCCAGGAAGTGAGTCATTGTGTCCCGTTACGATTTCGTTGGCCCGTAACCTCCCGCGCGGTTGCAACACGGGCCAAGCCGGGCTAGATACGCCACAGCACGGCGAGGTTTCGCGGTCGGCCACGGGGCCGGGCCCGGCCGGCCGTCGCAGCTCGCGCCCCGGCGCGCCAGGAGAGCCATTATGTGCGGCATTATCGGGTATTGCGGACACCGGCCGGCCGTCCCGGTCATTCTCGAAGGTCTCAAACGCCTGGAATACCGGGGCTACGACTCCGCCGGCGTGGCGTTTTTGCAGGGCAAGGATCTCGTTTCCGTCAAGGCCGAGGGCAAGCTCGGCAATCTGGAAGCCAAGCTCGCCGCCCAAAACGTCTACCTGGCCACCTCGGGCGTGGGCCACACCCGCTGGGCCACCCACGGGCTGCCCACCGAAAAAAACGCCCACCCCCATCTCGACGCCTCCCGGGCCGTCGCCCTGGTCCACAACGGCATCATCGAGAATTATCAAGAGATCAAAAAAGAGCTGGCCGAGTCCGGCATCCGCTGCGTGTCCGAGACCGACACCGAGGTGCTGGCCCAGCTTTTGGGCCTGTATTTCAAGGAAAAGGGCTCCCTGGCCGAGGCGCTTTCCGCTGCTCTGGCCCGGGTCGAAGGCTCCTACGCGGTCGTCGTGGTCAGCCGGGACAATCCGGGGATGCTCTACGCCGCGCGCAAGCATTCCCCCTTGGTCCTTGGCGTGGGCGTGGGCGAAAACTTCCTGGCCTCGGACATCCCGGCCTTTTTGCCCTACACCCGTGAGGTGGTTTTTCTCGACGACGGCGAGATGGTGCGCATCGACGCCGGCTCCTGGCAGGTCATGGACGCGGCCACCCTGGCTCCCAAGGAAAAGGACGTGCGCCACATCTCCTGGGACGTGGCCGCAGCTCAGAAGGGCGGCTACAAGCATTTCATGCTCAAGGAGATTTTCGAGCAGCCCCGCGTCATCGCCGACTGCCTGACCGGACGCATCGACCGGGAGACGGGTTCGGCCTGGCTGCCGGAACTCGAACCTCTGCCGGCCCCGGAGCGGCTTTTTATCGTGGCTTGCGGCACTTCCTTCCACGCCGGGCTGTGGGGCATGTACCTCATGGAGCAGTGGGCCGGCATCCCGACCCGGGTGGAGATCGCCTCGGAGCTGCGCTACCGCGACCCCATCCTGGGCCCGGGCGACACGGTGGTCGCCATCAGCCAGTCCGGCGAAACCGCCGACACCCTGGCCGGCATCCAGCTGGCCAAGGCGCGCGGGGCCAAGGTCATCGGGCTGTGCAACGTGGTCGGCTCCAGCGTCGCCCGCGAGGCCGACGTGGTGCTCTACACCCAGGCCGGACCGGAAATTTCCGTGGCCTCCACCAAGGCCATGTGTTCCCAGCTGACGCTGCTGACGCTGATGGCCCTGGTCTGGGGCCGCAAACGCGGCGTGCTGCCGGCCGAGGTGGCGGAGAACTGCCTGCCGGCCCTGGAAGCCCTGCCGGCCGAACTCGACGCCGCCCTGCCCGGGATGCGCGACCGGGCCAAGGCCTTGTGCCGGGTCTACAGCGAGGCCAAAAGCTTCCTCTACCTCGGTCGGGGGCTGTACTACCCCATGGCCCTGGAAGGGGCGCTTAAGCTCAAGGAAATCTCCTACATCCACGCCGAGGGCTACGCCGCCGGCGAGATGAAGCACGGCCCCATCGCCCTTATCGACCCCAAGTTTCCGTCCTTTGCCCTGGCCCCGGTGGACGCGCTCTATCCCAAGGTCAAGTCCAACCTCCAGGAAGTCCAGGCCCGAGGCGGCAAGATCGTGGCGCTCACCCATCCGGGCGCTGACCTCGCCGTGGACCATCCCTGGGAGGTGCCGGCCGGTTGGGGCCCCTTGGCCACGTTCTTCATGTTGCCCGCGCTCCAGCTTTTCGCCTACGAAATGGCCGACTACCTCGGCAAGGACGTGGATCAGCCCAGAAACCTCGCCAAGAGCGTCACCGTGGAATAGGCGGCGGCGTGGCGGGCACGAGCGTTTCGATCCGGGCCTGGACGGTCCTTGGCGTCATCCTGGCGTTTTGCCTGGGGCTGTCTCTGGCCCCGGGACAGGTCGGCTCGGCCCTGGCGGCCAAGACCCGGGCCAAGACCGCGACCCCGGCCGGGGAGAGCGTCTACGACAAGGCCGTGGCCCGCTTCGACGCCCTGCGCAAGGACCCGGCCTCGGCCGGCCGGCGCGACCTCTGGAAGGAACTCGACGCCGATTTCGCCGCCCTGGCCAAGGCCGGCGGCAACACGGCTCAAGCGGCCAAGGCCTTGTATTATCAGGCCTGGACCACGGCCGAGATGGCCAAACGGTCGGCGCTGGACGCCGACTACGAAGCCGCCGCCAGCCTCTACGGCCGCCTCGCCCAGTCCTTCCCCACTCATGCCTGGGCCGATGACGCGCTGCTGCGCCGGGCCGTGATCCTGGCCGAGAACTTGAAGCGCCCCCTAGAGGCCAAGGCCGATCTGGAGACCCTGGTTCGCAAGTATCCCAAGGGCGATATGGCCGCCCAGGCGAAAAAGTTCCTGGCCGCCTTCGGCGATGCGCCGGCCAAGCCCGCCGAAGCCACAAAAACCGCTGAACCGGCCAAGGCCGTAGAGCCGGCCAAGGCGGTCGAGGCCCCGGCCGCCAAACCGGCCGCCGCGCCGACTCCAGCCAAAGCGGCCGCCGATCTGGCCACGCCGGCCAAGCCCGCCTTCCTCAACAAGGCCGAGGTCGTGGAGACGCCCGGCGGCGGCCGGATCACCCTGACGCTTAGCCGAGAAACCGGCTACCGCTACCAGATCCTCGACCAGAAACGCTCCGACGGCGGGGCCGTCAAACGCCTCTACATCGACCTCGACAACGCCCGCACCGGCCCCAGGCTGGCTTCGGAAAAGCGCTACAAAAAAGGCCCGGTGTCCCGGGTGCGAGCCGGCTATTTCACGCCGGAAACCGTGCGCGTGGTGCTGGAGCTGGAAAGCCTGTCCGGCTACGAAATCCGCTCCGAGACCGGTCCCTTCCGGGTGGTCCTGGACGTGGCCGGGGACAAGGGCCGCGCCGCGTCCGAGCCGGCCAAAGTCGAAGCCCCGGCCAAGGCCGCGCCGCCGCCCGCCAAGGAAACGCCGGCCCAGACGGCCGGCCGCGAGGTCAAGGCCCCGGCCACGCCGCCGCCCTTGCCCTCGGCCCCGGCCGCCAACCTGCGGCCGCCCGAGCAGGCCCGCAAGAACGCCGGCAGCCTCATCGAACAGTTCGGCCTGACCCTGCGCACGGTCATGATCGACCCCGGCCACGGCGGCAAGGACCCCGG
>JAEZEM010000380.1 GCA_023417745.1 Pseudomonadota bacterium | reverse complement strand
GCCTTGGGGCCTACATCGCCCGCACCATCGCCCGGCTGCACGGCGGCGAACTGCACTGGGAGACCGACGAGACGGCCGGCACCCATATCCGGGTGCGCCTGCCCCTTTACCGCGAACCTTCCGGCTCCCCGGCCGCCTGATCGTCCAGGGCGGCGAACACCTCCTCCAGCTCCGCAAACGCGCCCAGATCCTGGCAGCTCGGCCCGGCTTCGGGCGCGGGCCGGCCCGTGACGGCCAGGATGGCCGCCTCGGCCAGGGCCAGTTCCTCGGCGATGTCCGGGGCATGGAGATAGGGCAGGCGGTTGCCGGCCATGATCAGCGTCTCGTAATTGCTCTTGGCCAGAGCCTCTTCCTGAAGCCTGGCCCGGCGCAGTTGGGCCAGGAGCCGGGCTTGCCGGGCCATGAGCGCCGGCAGGGGCAGGGCGTCCACCGGCAGATCGGCCAGGAAGCGGAAGAGAAAACGTACCACCGGCCCGGCTTTTTCCGGGTCCGGGCGCACGGCCGGCAGGCGTCTTAGGCAATTGGCGAAAAAGGCCAAGGCCCCCCGGGACCAGGTCGGCCCGATCTGGCGGGCGTCGGCGGCCAGGCGTCGGCCCAGGGCAGGATAGGCCGTCTCGATGGCGTCCCGGGCCGGGGCCGGCAGGCTGCGGTGGGGGGCCAGCCGAGCCACGAGCCGGGCTGCCTGGTCGGGCTCCAGGACCGGCAGGGCCACGACTTGGCCGTCCGGAAGCAAGGCGGTCGGACGCGGGCCAAGCCCGGCCAGGGCCTGGGCCAGGGCCGGCAGGTCGGCCGGCTCCAGGGCGGCCCGGGTCATGGCTTCTTCCAGCTCCAGGGCGGTTTGCCGGCCCGGGAAAAGCAGCAACTCCAGCAGCGGCGCGGCTTGCGGATCGTCTTCGTCGGCGGCCAGGGCGGCGATGGCCGCCGGGGACAGCTCGCCATGGGTGGAGCGGATGCAGTGCAGGGCGGCTTCGTCCTGGGCAAGACCCCTTTCAAGGATGTCGGCAATGGCCCGAGCAAGAGGAGCGATGGCGTGGGAAGACATGTTTTTTCCTGTCTTGCCTGCCGTGACGAAGAAGGGCGATTGACAGGCGGTATGGAATATTATTAACAAATTCCGTAATCGGACCGCTTAAACCCATGACGGGCCGAGGCGGACAACCCCCCGACCGACACCCGTGTTACCCGCCCGCCGAGGCGGCGACAAGGCTTGCCCATGCCACCGAAGATGGACTTCGACAGCTACGACGTCGGCCCCTTTTTCGACGAGATGTTCACCCCCGATGGCCGGCCCCGGTCCGGCTGCCGGATGCTGCACGACAAGATCGCCTCCCTGCCGGCCGGCGAGATCCTGGCCAGGCAGGCCGCCGCCGAGCAGGCCTTTTACGACATGGGCATCACCTTTACCGTCTACGGCCACGAGGAGGGGACCGAGAAGATCTTCCCCTTCGACATCATCCCCCGCATCATCGAGGCCGTCGAGTGGGACGGGCTTGAGCGCGGGCTCATCCAACGCATCCGGGCGCTCAATCTGTTTATCGACGACGTCTACCACAAGGGCCGCATCATGGCCGACGGCGTGGTGCCGCGCGCCGTGGTGGAATCGTCGTCAGGCTATTTCAAGGAGTGCCAAGGGCTGAACCCGCCGCATGGGGTGTGGTGCCACATCACCGGCTCGGACCTCATCCGCGACGAGGCCGGCCGGTTCATGGTGCTCGAAGACAACCTGCGCTGCCCGTCGGGCGTGTCCTACGTCCTGGCCAACCGGCGCATCCTCAAGCGTACCTTTCCGCAGGTCTTCGAGGCCATCGACATCCGGCCCGTGGACGACTACGCGCCGCTTTTGCTCGACATGCTCCACGCCATCGCCCCCCAAACGGCCAACCGGCCCACGGCCGCGCTGCTCACTCCCGGCGTCTACAACTCGGCCTATTTCGAGCACACCTTCCTGGCCCAGCAGGCCGGCATAGAGCTGGTCGAGGGCCGCGATCTGGTCGTGGCCGACGGCTACGTCCACATGCGCACCACCAAGGGGCTCAAGCGGGTGGACGTGCTCTATCGCCGGGTGGGCGAGGATTTTCTCGATCCGCAGGTTTTCCGGCCCGATTCGCTGCTGGGCGTGCCCGGCATCATGGAGGTCTACAAGGCCGGCCGGGTGGCCATGGCCAACGCCCCGGGCACCGGCGTGGCCGACGACAAGGTGGTCTACGCCTACGTGCCGCGCATGATCCGCTACTATCTGGGCGAGGAGCCGCTTATCGACAACGTCGAAACGTTTTTGTGCTGGGAGGACAAGGCCAGAAAGCACGTGCTGCAAAACCTCGACAAGATGGTGGTCAAGGCGGCGGCGGAATCCGGCGGCTACGGCATGCTGGTCGGCCCGGCCGCCACCCCCGAGGAACGTGAGGCCTTTGCCGCCAAGATCGAGGCCGATCCGCGCAACTACATCGCCCAGCCGACGGTGAGCCTGTCGCGCGCCCCGGTCATCGTGGACGACCATTTCGAGGGCCGCCACGTCGATCTGCGGCCCTACATCCTCTACGGCGACGACATCCGGGTCATCCCGGGCGGCCTGACCCGGGTGGCGCTTAGGCGCGGGTCGCTGGTCGTCAATTCCTCCCAGGGCGGCGGCAGCAAGGACACCTGGGTGCTGGGGCCGGGCGCTGCGGCCAGATGCTAGATTTTTTGTTCTAATTCCAAGGAGCGCCGCATGTTAAGCCGCGTGGCCGACGCCATCTACTGGATGAGCCGCTATCTGGAGCGGGCCGAGAACATCGCCCGGTTCCTCGACGTCAACTGGCACCTCACCCTGGACACCCCGGGCGGGCGCGGCGAGCAGTGGATGCCGCTGGTCTCGGCCATGGGCGACTACGACCTGTTCGCCGCCCGGGAGCTGCCCGGAGATCGCGAAACCATCATCCGCTTCCTGGCCTTCGATCCGCACTACCCCAACTCCATCGTCAGCTGCCTGGCCCGGGCCCGGGACAACGCCCGCACCATCCGCGAGATCATCCCCACCGAGATGTGGGAACAGATCAACACCTTCTACCATCTGGTGCGCGAGGCGGCCAAGGGCTGCGACGCCGTGCTCAACAACCCCTACCACTTTTGCGACGAGGTCAAACGCCGCGACCTGACCATCAGCGGCATCGCCGGCGACGCCATGAGCCACGACGAGGCCTGGGACTTCTTCCGCCTGGGCCGCCTTTTGGAGCGCGCCGACAAGACCTCGCGCATCCTTGACGTCAAATACTTCATCCTGCTGCCGCACCCCACCGACGTCGGCTCCAACCTCGACTACGTGCAGTGGGCGGCGCTTTTAAAGGCCATCAGCGCCCTGGAAGCCTACCGCCGCCGCCATGGGCGCATCCAGCCCGAGCGCATCGTGGAGTTTTTGCTGCTCGACCACGATTTTCCCCGCTCGGTCCTGTGGTCGCTTGTAAAGGCCCAGCAGTGCCTGCACGCCATCACCGGCACGCCTATGGGCTATTTCGCCAATCCGGCCGAAAAACGCATCGGCCAGCTGTGCGGCGATCTGGCCTATATGAGCGTGGAAGATGTTGTGGCCAGGGGCTTGCATGAGTTCACCGACAATCTGCAAACCCGCATGAACCGCGTGGACGAGGCTGTTTTCGCCACCTTCTTCTCCACTTTTCCGGCTATTGACGGGGCCTGCCAACAGTGACAAAGGGACGGCCATGACATTTTGCCTCGGCATCACCGTGGAGGAAGGCCTGGTCGGCATCGCCGATACGCGCATCACCTCCGGCAACGAATTGACCAGCGCCCACAAGGTCACCACCTACCAGAACGGGCAGGGGGCCTTTTTCCTCATGACCTCAGGGCTTCGCTCGGTGCGCGACAAGACGCTCACCTATTTCGAAGAGGCCATGGAAACCTGCGCCAGGCCCTTGGACAAGCTCTACAAGGTCGTCAACGCCTTTGCCGCCGAACTGCGCAAGGTCGCCATCGAGGACAAGGCCTTTCTGGCCGAGTCGGGCCTGGGGTTTAATCTCCATGTGCTTCTTGGCGGCCAGATGACCAACGATTCCACCCACAAGCTCTACCTCATCTACCCCGAGGGCAACTGGGTGGAAGTGAGCCAAGGCACGCCCTACCACATCATCGGCGAAGGGGGCTACGGCAAGCCGGTGCTTGACCGGACGCTCAAATACTCCGATCCCCTGCGCATGGCCCTGAAGGTTGGCTGCCTGGCTTTTGACTCCACCCGCATCAGCGCCTCGGACGTGGATTTTCCCATTGACGTGGTGCTCTACCACAAAAGCGGCCTGGAACTGGTCCAGCACCGCTACGAGAAGGAAGACCTGGCCGACATTTCGGCCTGGTGGCAGGAGCATCTGCGCGGCCTGGTCCACGACCTGCCCTCGGAGTGGATCGACAACGTGGCTTCCAAACTGAAAAAGGTCTGCGGGAAGGCCGGCTGCCTGACCGAACCGGCTTGAATCCCGTGCGCTGCCGCATCGTCCACCGCACCCGTTACGACTACGGGGGCAAAGTTTTTTTGGAGCCGCACCTGCTGCGCCTCGTGCCCCGGGGCGACGCCGCCCAGCGGCTGCTGGCCTTTTCCGCCGCCATTGAGCCCGAGCCGGCCGGCCGGACCCTGATCACCGACGTTTGGGGCAACACCGTCCTGTCGGTCTGGTTTGCCGACCTCACCGACCATCTGACCGTGACCACCGAGGCGACGGTGGCGACCCTTCGCGACAATCCCTTCGACTATCTCATCGAAACGCCCCGGGCCGTGCTGCCCGTGCCGCTGACGCCCGGCGAGGCCGTGCTGGCCGGGGACTTCCTGGCCCCGGTCGCCGGAGCCGCCGCGCGCAC
>JAEZEM010000367.1 GCA_023417745.1 Pseudomonadota bacterium | reverse complement strand
CAGGCCGAGGGCAAGCTCATGATCATCGCCGCCCATGTGCCCATCGGCGTCGCGCCGCCGACCTCCCCGGTCGGCTGGTACGCCGCCGCCGCCATCAGCGAGCCCGAACTGATCGCCAAGCTCCAGACCTATCCCAATCTCATTGCCTGGATTGCCGGACACCGCCATTGCAACGCCATTACCCCCTTTGCCTCTCCCGACGCCTCCCGCCCGGAACTGGGGTTCTGGCAGATCGAAACTTCCTCGCTGCGGGACTTCCCCCAGCAATTTCGCACCTTCGAGATTGTGCGCGTGAGCGACGGCTCCTTGTCCATCCTGGCCGCCGACTTCAATCCGGACGCTCAGGAAGGGTCGCCGGCCGCGACCTCGCGGGCCTACGCCGTGGCCGTCGAGCAGATTTTCCACAATCCCCGGGGCTACCCGCCCACCGGTTCGTACAATGCGGAGCTCGTCGTTCCTTTGAGTCCGTCCATGCGGGCCAAGCTCGGCAACGTCGGCATGCCAGTGCGTTCGTGACCGTCCCCTGGGGACAGGCTGCTTGTCGGTTCTTGGACGGCCGGCCTGAAAGGGACCGAACCGTGGGGGCTAGTGTCGCGTCCGCGAAAAGCGCATATGGTGTTTTGCAGCCAAAGAGCTAAAACCATTTATTTTTCTTAAAAAATATCATCGTATTTTTTAAGGGACGCGCCACTAGGCGCTGGCCATTGTCCAGGGAGGGGAGGTCGTCTGCGCAGACGGCCTGGATAGAACCGCCTGGCGGTCGCGGGCAGCCGGCGATTGGCCAGACAACCACAGCGTCGCCTTCTCCCTTGGCGACGCCTCGGGACAAATCCGTTGCGGTTGCCGCTGGTTCGGGGCTTTGCTACCAAGCGTCATGTTCCATGTGCCTCGTCGCCGCCAGCCGTGTCCGGCCCGTCCGTGACCGCTGCGCAAAAGCCGCCGCGCCTGACAGCCAAGCAGTGGCTCGTGTGCGCCGTGGCCGCCTGGGGCTTTCTCTTTGACAGCTACGAACTGCTGATGCTCCCGCTCATCGTGCGCCCGGCGCTTATGGAACTGGGCGGCATCCGCCCCAGCGCGCCGGAATTCACCTTCTGGTTCGGCATGCTGTTCTATATTCCGGCCATTGCCGGCGGCGCCTTCGGACTGCTTGGCGGCTACCTGGCCGACCGTTTCGGGCGGCAGCGCCTCCTGACAGCCAGCATCATGCTGTATGCGGTTTCCTCGTTCCTGTCCGGGTTCGCCACGTCCCTGCCTATGTTGCTTGTCCTGCGCTGCCTCGTGTTTATTGGCGTGTGCGTGGAATTCGTGGCGGCCATTGCCTGGCTGGCCGAATTTTTTCCCGAACCGCGTCGCCGTGAGGCCATCCTGGGAACCACCCAGGCTTTTTCCTCGGTCGGCGGCCTGCTGGTGGCCCTGGCCGGCGGCGTGGCCTCGGCCTTGGCCGGCGGGCGGCCCATCACGCTGCTGGGTTGGCTGGCCCTGCCGCCGCTGTCCGCGCCGTCCATCGGCCTGCCGGAAGCCTTGGCGTTTCTCGGGCGCATCGACAATCCCCACGCCGACTGGCGCTATACGCTCATGTCCGGCCTGCTGCCGGCCCTGCCGCTGCTGCTGATCCGGCCGTTCCTGCCGGAATCCCCGCCGTGGCTGGCCAAGCGCCGGGCCGGCCAGCTGGGCCGGCCGAGCCTGACCGCCTTGTTCGCCCCGAAGCTGCGACGCACCACCTGTCTGGTCACCGCCATGTTCACCCTGAGTTTCGCCGCCGCGTTCGGGGCCTTGCAGCAAGCGCCCCAGATCGTGCCGGGCCTGCCCGAAACCCGGGCCGCCGTGGCCCAAGCCCTGGACCAGGGCCTGCCCCAAGAGCGGCAGGCGTCGCTGCGCGCCGCGTGGACGAGGGAGGGACGCTCGGAGGAGGACATCAACCAGCGCCTGTTCGCCGAGCCTCGCCGGATCGCCGGTCCGGTGGAACAGGGATTCGCGGCGCGCACGCTCACGTTTCAGGAATGTGGAGGAATTGCCGGGCGGTGCGCCCTGGCGGCGCTGGCGGTCTGGATCGTCAGCCGGCGACGGCTGTTGCGGTGCTTCCTGATCCCGGCGCTCGTGGTCCTGCCGACGACCTTTGCCCTGGCCGGAACCATGAGCCTGCCCGCCTTTGAATACGGCCTTTTTCTGGCGGGTTTTGTGGTCATCGGCCAGTTCAGCTTCTGGGGAAACTACCTCCCCCGCGCCTACCCGCTGCATTTGCGGGGCACGGGCGAGAGTTTTTCGGCCAACGTCGGCGGCCGGATGCTCGGATCGTGCTTCGCCGCCCTGACCCAGTGGCTGGCCGCCGCCCTGCCCATAGCCGCCGCCCATCCCGCCCGGGTGGCCTACGCCGCCGCCGCCGTCGCCTTCCTGGTCACCCTGGCCAATCTCATTGCCTCGCGCTTTCTGCCCGAACCCGCCTCACAAGCCCTGCCTGAAGACACGCCGATCTCGTAAGGACGCGGGGAGCGCCCGCGTAGCAAGGTCCGTGTACGTTTTGGAGCCGACCGGCCCGAGCGCCGGACCAGCTGCGCCTTTTGGCAAGCTCGGGGAACGCCCGGGGCCGGCCCGAGCCGCAAGGTTTCGTCCTCGGCCGACGTCGCCAGCGCCGAGAGCGCCCGGGGTCGCCGTATCGTTGGCGCGAAATATCGCGGGCGTTTTCGCCAGCTCCGGAAGCGCCCGGGCCGCCCCTTGCTCAGCCGTCCCCGCTTGTCCGGCCAAGATGTTCCACGGCCATGGCCCGCAACTTTTGCCGGTCGGTCTTGTCCCGGGACGTCACCGGCCACTGCGCCACAGCCAGGCAGGCCACGGGCACGGACAAGGCTTCCACCCGTTTAGCGAGGTAGGCGATAAGCGCTTCGCCGCCGGGATCGGGGCCGGTCGTTCGATAGAACGCCACGGGGACTTGCCCGGCCTCGGCATCGGCCGCCCCCACCACCACGGCCTCGGCCACGGCGGGATGCCCGGCCAGGATGTCGGCCACCAGGGCGGCGGCCACCTGGACGGCATGGCGCACGATGACGTCCGCGCCGCGTCCAAGAAACCAATAGTCGCCCTGGGCGTCGCGGCGCATGAGATCGCCCGTGTCGTACCAGCCGGTCCCGATGGCCCGATGCGTGGCCATGGTGTCGTTGAAATAGCCGACCATCATGTTCGCCGAGGCGACAAGCAGGCGGCCGGGACTGCCCTGGGCGACGTCGCGTCCGGCGTCGTCCACAAGCCGCAGGACCACGTCGCCAAGCGGCTGGCCGACGCAGCCGGGCTTGTCCGTTTCGCCGGGCCTGACCACGGCGGCAAGGCCGGTTTCGGTGAGGCCGTACAGGTTGCAGTACGGCCGCCCGGTGATGCGCCGGGCGGCTTCGTACAGGGCCGGTCCCGGGGCGTCGCCGCCGCTGATCCAAAACCGCAACCGGGAGTGGTCCGCCCGAGCGGCGGCCGGATCGGCGAAAAGCTTGCGGGCGTAACTGGGCATCACCAGGACATACCCGGGGCGATGCTCTCCATAGAGACGCCAGAACGCGGCCGGCTCAGGGCTGTCGGTCAGCACGACGGTCCCGCCCAGGCGCAACATGGCCAGGACCTGGAACACCAGAACCACCGGCCGCCAGGCCTGGAACACGGCCACGGTCGTGTCCTCGGCCGTGATGTCCAGGGTCTGGATAAAGGCGTCCACCCGGCGCTCCAGCCGCTCCTGGCTGTGGGCGACGGCCTTGGGCCGGCCGGTGGAGCCGGAGGTGTGCACGAGCAGACAGATCGGGTCCGGCACGGCGCTTCGGGGCGGCGCAGCGGCGTCGGCATGGTCGCGGTAAGCGTCGTAGGCGATGGTTCCCGGTTCGGGCGGGCCCAGGCAAATCGTCACGGCCAGCCCCGTCCTGGCCTCGTCCGGGACGGCGGCGGCCATCTCGGCGGCCAGGACCAGTCCCCTGGCCCCTGTCTGCATAAGGATCTCGGCCTGCCGGGCCGGCGGCGCGTCCGGCATAAGCGGCACAAGCACCAGCTCAGCCCGGCAGGCGGCCAGGATGACGGCCACATGCTCGATGGAATTCGGGAGCAGCACGGCCAGCCGGTCGCCCGGGGCCAGGCCGAGGCTGGAAAGCCAGGCGGCCAGCCGGCTCGTGTCGTCAATTAATTGGGCATAGGTGACGTGACGCGACCCGCAACAAAGGGCCACGGCCTCGGGCCGCCGCGCCGCCGTGGCGGCCACCATGCGGTAAAGGGGCATGGAACGCTCCATGGCATGTTTCCATGCCTTTTCGCCGTCGCCTCGTCGGGCAAGTCCTGACGGCGATTGCAGCGAGGGGCTACTTGCCCGGGATGTCCGCCGGATCGGCCTTGCCGGGCTTGCCTATGCTTTTGCGCAAGGTCTTGCTGTAGGCGGCGGTCCGCGCCTCGCCGGTCTTGTTGTCGTACTTGAACTTGAACTCGATGTCGTTTGGCAAATCACACTGATACAAGCTCACGTTCCCTTGGCTCTTCACGGAAGTCGGCTTGCAAAAATTCTTCTCCATGTCGGCGAGAATATCCTTTTTTTCCCTGCCGATGACGCGGATAATCCTAGCGTAGTATTTTCCGTCAATAAAAGCATACGCAATGGCCGGCGACGCTTTCTGATGCACCGGCAGGCGGCAAGTCCCGACATAATTATAATAGACGACGCCGTCCTTTTCCATATAGCGCACGAAGTTGCCGTCATCAATGTCGCTGAGTTTTGCCCCGAACTCCAGTTTGCCGCATTCAAAGGCCCGGGCCGGCTGCACGCACAGCGCGCTAACCACCAAAAATGCAACAACAATGAATGAACGCATAACTCCTCCGTTGTTTGTTGGACGCAACAAATATCCTCATGACGACATGTACCAATCTTCCGACAATCGATAGCGAAACAACCCTGTCTCGGCGCATTTCATAATTGCCATCTTTCATGGCACGCGCGTCGCCAACGCAAATCATGCCATGCTACTGGCAACAATGGATAAAACTATTCGTTAAGGCAACAATAGTTGGGATATCGCATGGCTTGGTGCGTCCGTCCACAGCAGCAAGGGGCATGCCCCGAGCCAAGGTGCGACCGGCCGCGGAGCGCGCGTCATGCGCTGACCTCGTAATGCCGTCTCCATCCAGGAGAAGGCGTGCAAGTCCTGCCAGAACTCGCGTCCGTCAACGCATCTGACCGTGTTTCAACAACAATGACTGGATATTGCCTATGGCCAACAAGACGGCGTTGGCTTTTTCCAGAAATCGGACACAGGAGAAATCCCCCAGCTGGCCCGTTTCGACGCCGCTCCATGCGCTCCATGACCTCGTGTCGCGCCCACGAAGCGCGCACTGGCTCTTTCGATGCAACAAGCTAGAACTATTATTTTTTCTCGACTTGTAAGCTTGTATTTTCACACAACGCGACAGGGGGTTCGCCTGGACGCAAATACATGTTCATATAAATTATTGCATTACATTATTTGTTAGCATTTATATTTTTCCTTGCATGAAACATAAAAACATATATCGTTTTCCCAAGCCTCGCCGTGCCCTTGCGACAACTTCGCAGTCACAAGGATTTCTCTCTTCGCGACAACATCTTACCTTTTGGAGGATGTCATGAGGACGCTGTGGATCAAGCTGACGGCCCAGCAGGAAGCCGACCTGCGCAAGACCTTGGGGATGGCTGACGACGTCGTCTGCCAGCACCTCGCCATCAAGATCCCCAAAGACCAGTTCGCCGCCTTCAAGCGTGGCGAGAACGGCGGAACCATTGTCGCCTACAACGGCCCGCCGCACGGTGGAACAACCGCGACGGTCGGTCTTGGCTAGCACGTTGTCGTCTGTTCGCCCCCTGCGCCAACCCGCAACCAGGAGAACGCCATGAAGACGCTGTGGATCAAGCTGACCGAGGAACAGGAAAAGCATCTGCGCCAAGCCGTAGGCATGGAAGAAAACGTGCAATGCAAGCACATTGCCATCAAGCTTGACGATGACGCCCTCGCCGACATCGCCAAGGGACGGGACGGCGGCATGGTGCTGCTCTACAACGGCCCGCCGCCCCATGGCTACAAGGAGAAGCACGTGGCCTTAGCCTAAGGCCATCGCGTCGCCGCTTCGCGCAAGGAGAAAGGATCATGGTCGCCAGCACTCCATACCGGCCGTCGCGTCTCAAGGGCATCGTCTTCGAAACCACCCTGGCCTGCAATCTGCGTTGCCTGCACTGCGGCTCGGCCGCCAGCCAGGACACCGCCCGCCAGGATGAACTCTCCCTGGCCGAAAGCCTCAAGCTGGTGGCCGACGTGGCCGCTCTGGGGGCGGAATTCGTCACCCTGTCCGGCGGCGAGCCGCTCTTGTGCGGCCATTGGGAGGAACTCGCCCGGGCCATAGACGGACACGGCATGGAGGCGCGGATCATCACCAATGGTTCGCGCATCGACGCGGCCCTGGCTGACCGCCTCGCCGCCCTGCCCCGGCCGCCGGCTGTGGCCATAAGCCTCGACGGCGGCCGGCCCGAAACCCATGACGCCATTCGCGGCTGTCCGGGGCTCCATGCCCAAATCCTCGACGTCATCGGCCTGCTGCGTGAGCGGGGCGTGCCGGCGGCCGTGGTCACCTGCGTCCACAAGGGCAACCTGGATGAACTGCCCCTGCTGCGCGACATCCTGGCCCGGCTCGACCTCTATGCCTGGCAGATCCAGCCGGCCGCGCCCAGCGGCCGCATGAGCGAGCGCCGGGACCTGGTCCTTAACGGCGAGGACCGGTCCCGGCTCGCCCGGCTCATCCGGGACTTCCGGGCCGCCCCCGGCCTGGCCGTGCTCACCGGCGACAGCCTGGGCTACTATTCGGATCTGGAAAACGACCTGCGCGACGGCATCTGGACCGGCTGCAAGGCCGGACTCGATTACCTCGGCATCCGCAGCAACGGCGACGTGACCGGTTGCCTGTCCATGCAGCGTCTGCGGGCCGAGGGCAACATCCGGACCCGGCCCCTGGCGGACATCTGGTCCGATCCGGAGCTGTTCGCCTACAACCGCCAATTCAATCCCGAGGCGCTCACCGGCAACTGCTCCCGATGCAGTTTGGGGGCCATCTGCAAGGGCGGCTGCCGGTTCATGGCCGAGGCGCTGTCCGGCGGCGTCCTGGAAAACCCTTCCTGCCTGCGGCTGACCGAGGGGGAGAGCAGCCAGCATTTTCTTATCGGCTAGCGCCGCGCCCGAAAATCCCGCGCAAGATCACGGCCGCCACCACCACCGTTCCGCCAAGGACCGACCACAAGCCCGGCCATTCGCCGTAGCCCACGGCCACCAGCAGCGGATTGACGATGGGCTCCAGGGTCATGAGCAGCATGGCTGACAGCGCCGGCAGCCGCGTGATGCACCAGACGTAGAGCCAAAGCGACAAGCCCTGCTGGACGACGCCGAGATAGGCCAGCCCCAGGGCCGCGCCCAGGGTGGTCGGCGGGCCGGATAAAAGAAACGGCAGCGCGGCCAGGACCGTCAGCCCATGGCCGGCGATGACCGCCGAGGCCGGCGAATCCTCGCGCCCGGCCCGCATGCACAGGGTGAAGGCGGCGTAGCTCAGTCCCGAACCCACGGCCAGAATGTTGCCCCAAAAGCCTTCGGCCGAGAGCCGGTCCAGGAAAAACAGCGCCATGCCGCCAAGGCTGGCCGCCACGAACAGCCAATCGGCCCGTTTGGTCTTTTCACCCAGAACCATCGGCGCGAAAAGGGCCACATAGACCGGGGCGGTGTAGGCCAGAAGGATGGCGTTGGCGGCGGTGGTGAGCTTGGTGGCGGCCACGTTGGTGACAAGCAGCGCCGCGTAGGCCACGGCCGCGCCGCACCTGGCCCGGGTCGGGCGGAAATCGAGGCTGCCTCGGAAAAGGAGCAGCAGCGTCGCCGCCGAAAGCAGGCTGCGCCAGCCGGCCACGGCCATGGGAGAAAGCGGCACGAGCTTGATGGCCAGGCCCCCGGTGCTCCACAGCACCGCCGTCGCCGCCATGCCCCAGGCGGCCCGAGCGTTTTCGCGCATTTCTTCTCCTGAAGCGTCGCCTATCCGGTCCAGGCGGCCGACGCCCATGCGCCAGCCCTGCTTGCCATTGCCGAAAAGGCGTCGTAACAGCCCGAGACCATGAACCAATCGAGCGTCGCAGGCAATCCCGGGCAAGGTCCAAAGCGTGTTTGAGGCCGAAATCAAGTTCGTGGCCGGGCCGGGCTTCCAGCTGCCCGAGAGCACGGGGACGATCGTCCTCGTTAAGGACGTCTACTACGACGCCCCGGACCGCCGTCTGGCCGCCACGGGCCGGGAGCTGCGCCTGCGCCGGGAAGGCGGCCGGACGGTGCTGACGGCCAAGGCCCCGCCCTTTGACGCCGCCACCGCCTCCAAGCCTGAACACGAGACGGCCGTGGCTGACGCCGAAGCCGCCGCCGCCTTGCTTGGCCTGCTTGGGTTTGTGCCGACCCTAGCCTATGCTAAGCATTGCCGCCGGGCGCGGCTGCGGACTGGCGGGCTGGATTTCGAATTGACGGTTGTTGCCGTAGATTTCGACCCGCGCCTGTTTGTGGAAATCGAGCATCTGGCCGCGACCAGGGAGCACGCCCTGGCCGCCCTGCCCGCCATCCGCGCCCTGGCCGCCGGCCTGGGACTGACCGAGGAATGCGCCGAGGCCTACACCGACCTGGCCCGGGCCGCCGGCCTCGCCACGCCGCCCGCCGCCCCATGAGGTCCGCCATGCCCCTGTTCGCCGATGTCGACGCCCTGGCCCCCTATCTCGCCGCCTCGACGTACCTCGACCACGACCATCCGGCCGTGGCCGCCAAGGCTGCGGCCCTGGCTCCGTCCGACGCCTCGGACGAGGCCATTGCCCGGGCGGCCTTCATTTTCGTTCGCGACGCTATCCGCCACAGCGTGGACTATCGGCAAAATCCCGTCACCCGCCGGGCCTCGGAAGTCCTGGCCCAGGGCACGGGCTACTGCTACGCCAAGGCCCATCTGCTGGCCGCCTTGCTGCGGGCCAGGGGCATCGCGGCCGGCTTGGGCTACCAACGACTGGTCCTCGACGCCGACCGGTTCCCCGGCCGCTATTGCCTGCATGGGTTGGTCGCCGTGCATCTTTGCGCCCACGGCTGGTATCGCATCGACCCGCGCGGCAACAAGCCCGGGGTGGATGCCCGCTTTACCCCGCCCATTGAACGCCTGGCCTTTGCCGTGTCCACGCCGGGCGAAGCCGATCTGCCGGGCGTTTTCGCTGCCCCCCTGCCCGTGGTCCTGGCGGCGCTGCATCGCCACGACACCTGGGACGCCCTGCTCGCCGACCTGCCCGACACTCGCCCGGCCGCTTGGGCCGCCGCCCCGAGGACATAATTCCGACGCCGGCCGCCGGGCAGCCCCGAACGGCAACCGCCCGCCCCGCTTCGCGACCTCGCCAGTCCCCTTAGCCGCCCCCCCGCCGCGAGGCGACATTTTCGTGCCCCCTCCCTGCATTTTTGCATGTCTTGATTGCCGTCTCCTCGGGGCACTCCTGGGCGGCTCCCCGCGCGATCCGAGAATTTTTTCCAACATTTCAGGCCTAAACAAAAAGTGATGCGAATTCTCCACAATCGCGGTGTACTTTGCACGATGATTGCTTATAGTGACAGACAGCGTGCCCGGCTCGGTCGGGCAGCGCCCAAACCACTCGAGGAGGTCGCCATGGAAACTGCCCTGACGCTGCGAACGACAGTTCCGCCGGAACTCAACGACGATTCCCTCGTCCTGCACCACGTCTCCGTGCTCGAAGTGGAATTCGGCAACGCGGCCATGACCACCATGCGTCGGGCCATGAAGGAAGTCGCCTCCCAGACGGGCGTCGCCTTCGACGAAGTCATGCATGAACTGGCCGGCCACATGTACTGGGTGGCGGACACGGGCAAGCTCGTGTGCGTCATCCCCCTGCCGGAAAAAGACCTGTACCTGGAAGTCCCCGAGGACTTGTGGCGCATCCGGGAACGCTCCTACGCCATCCATTGATCCCCTGGCCTTTCTCCCGGCCGGCGGCCCGAGCCATGGGACGCCGGCCGGCCCCAAGCCTTGCCCCGCTTGCGCTTTTGCGGCATGGTCCGGCAAATTCACCGGGATAAAGCCATGTCGCCAAGTATTTCCGATTTTCCCAAGGCGCTCTTCGAAGTTCTCGACACCGACAAACTTCAACGCCGCTTCCTGGAGGCGTTGGTGGAATTCCAGAACGTCGAGCGCGGTTCGCTGTGGATCAAACGCCCCGACGGCTACCAGTGCATCGAGGCCACCGGCGACGAGGCCGACCGGCTCGTGGGATTCGTCGTGCCCAAGGGCAAGCCGAGCATCGTCGGCTGGGTCATCGAAAACGGCCAGATGACCATCGCCGAACCCGGCAAGGACAAGCGGCATTTCAAGGAGGCGGAATCGGGCATGGACGTCAAGTCCACGCTGATTCTGTGCTATCCGCTGGTGCTCAAGTCCGGCGAGGTTTACGGCGCGGTGGAGATCATCGACACCGCCCACGCCGGCAGCCGACTCAACCTCACAAACGAATACCTGGAGCTGCTGGAAGAATTCGTGGCCATCGGCTCCATCGCCCTGGGCAACGCCCTGGCCTTTGCCGACCAAAAAAAAGAGACGCAAAAGCTCAAGCGCATCATCGGCGAATTTCGCGGCGAAACGCCGCTCGTCGGCAAAAGCCCGGCCTTCCGTACCGCCCTGGAGGCCGCCGGCAACTACGCCCGCACCGACTTCCCGGTCCTGGTGACCGGCGAATCCGGCACCGGCAAGGAACTCTTCGCCCGCGAGATCCACCGCCTAAGCGCCCGCAAGGACAAACCGTTTCTGGTGCAAAACGTCTCGGCCATCCCGGATACGCTGCTCGAATCCGAACTCTTCGGGTACAAAAAAGGCGCCTTTACCGGGGCCGACCGCGACAAGGTCGGGCTTTTCGAAGCGGCCAGCGGCGGCACGGTCTTCCTCGACGAGATCGGCGACATGCCCCTTGGGCTGCAAGCCCGCATCCTGCGCGTGCTCCAGGAAAACGAGGTCAAGCCCCTGGGCGGCACGGAAACCCGGCAAGTCGACGTGCGCGTCATCGCCGCCACCAACTGCGACCTGCCCCGGGCCATCGCCGAGGGAACCTTCCGCGAAGACCTCTTCTACCGCATAAACGTCCTGCCCCTGCGCCTGCCGGCCCTGCGCGAACGCACCGAAGACATCCCGGAACTGCTCGACTACTTCCTGGCCCGCGACGCCGCCCGCCTGGGCCTGCCCCAGAAGTCCTTCTCCGCCGCAGCCCGGCGCGCCCTGGGCCAGCGGCCCTACAAGGGCAACGTGCGCGAACTCGAAAACCTCGTGCGCTTTCTCTTGGCCACCGTGCCCGGCGAAACCATCGAGGCCGAGGACATCCCCTCGCCCAGCGAACACGGCGAAGCCCGGCCCGCACCGGCCGCGCCGCCCCTGGCCGCGCCCGGCCTGACCCACGATCTCACCGCCTACACCTGGGAAGAGCTCGAACACGCCTACGCCCTGGCCCTGCTCGAAAAATGCAAATGGAACGTGACCAAGGCCGCCCGCGCCGCCGGCGTCAACCGCTCCACTTTTGATTCCAGGCTGCGAAAGCTTGGGATTACCAAGGATTAGTTGAAGAGCGAGAGAGGGAAAACGAAGATGCCTCCGGCGGCCGGGGGGATGATCCCCCCGGACCCCTGCAACGAGAAAAATGTTGCCAAGCCATTCGACGTTGGCGGCTTCCCGTTGTTCGTCATCTAGAACAGGCCGGTTAGGGCGTGCCCCTTACAAATACGAGTGTATTTTTTAAGAAAAATTCATGGGTTGAATTTGTCGCCTGCGAAATGTCCTCTGTGCTTTTCGGGGGCGTCAAGCTAGGGCGTCAGCGTAAACCGCCAGGCGCAGGCGCAGTCATCCCGGGTCGTCTGGGGCGGACAACTCACGCACTCCATCTTCAG
>JAEZEM010000191.1 GCA_023417745.1 Pseudomonadota bacterium | reverse complement strand
GCGACCTTGAGCGGCACGCCCATCATGAGGTTGAGCACCGGGACGTTGGCCCAGCCCGCGCCCAGGCCGAACATGCCGGCCATGACGCCGATGACGATGAACATCAAAAGGCCCGGCAGGGTGCGGTGGGTCTTCCAGGCGTATTCCTTGCCCGAAGAGGCGTCGAAGTAGACGCCGTTCATGCCCAGCGCAATGCCCAGGGCGTCGGGATTTTTCACTTCAGGCACGGCCACGTTTTTCGACTTGAGAATGAGGATGGCGATGAAAAGGATGGTGCTGCCCAGGGCGACCTGCACCACGTTGGTCGGCAGGGCCAGGCCGATCATGGCGCCGACGATGGCGCAGGCGGAGGCGATAAGCGCCACCGGCAGGGCCAGGCGCAGCGAGGCCAGGTTGCGCTTGAGCAGACCCGGTCCGGCGGCCAGCGCGCCGGCCAGGGCCACCATCAGGCCCGCGCCGCGCACGAAGTCGAGGTGGAAGGGGAAAAAGCCGCTGACCAGCGGCACGTAGAGCACGCCGCCGCCAACGCCGGCCAGAACCGCGATGATGCCCAGAATAAAGCAGAAAAACAGCAGGATAAGCGGCCACATCCACCACGGACCGGACGCGCCGGCCTGATTGAGGGCGTCGGCCACGACCGCGTCGTTCTGGGCCGCCAGGGCGTAGACCGCGACGAGCAGGGCGGCCGCGAGGACCGGCAGGCCCGCTTTGAAGAAAATTTGCCGTTTCATGATCCTCTCGTTCTCCTTTTCCGGGTGAAGTGGTGTCGCCGCGCCGTCGGCTCCGGGACGGTCCGTGGCCAGGGTCCGCCGTTGCCTGGCGAACCGTTTGTTGCCCCCTCTCTTATCAAGGATTGTGCCTTTTCGGATTAGCAGTAAAATCGGTGAGTTAATTATTTTCCAGCGGCAACAAACGGCAAACATTCGCCGCCTGGCGGCAAATTTTTGCCGTTGTCATTTTTCGGCCATTAGCGCATTCTCCGGCCGAACTCCTGTTCCACCCTGTTGGCAACGTCCTGACGGCGGCAAGAAAACATGATCGATTCCAGCATGTTACTTGGCGGCAAATTTTTGCCGCTCGACGCCGACGATCCCGTCGCCGCCGGCCAGCCCCTGCCCGAGGCCGAATTCCTCTTTTGTTCCGCCGAAATGCAGGCCGTCTACGACCTCGCCACCCAGATCGCCCCGTCCGACGCCTGCGTGCTCATCTCCGGCGAAACCGGCACCGGCAAGGAACTGCTGGCCCAGTGCATCCACAACCTCAGCCGGCGGCGCAAAAAACCCTTTGTTCCGGTCAACTGCGGGGTGCTCAAGGGGGAGCTGTTCGCCGACAAGTTCTTCGGCCACGAAGCTGGAGCGTTCACCGGCGCGGCCAAGGCCCAGCGCGGCATCTTCGAAATGGCCGGCGACGGGACGCTGTTTCTCGACGAGGTAGGCGAGATACCCGGCATCAACCAGGTGGATTTCCTGCGGGTGCTCGAAGAACGGGCCTTTCGGCGGCTCGGCGGCGAAAAACAGATCCGGTTCGCCGCCCGCATCGTGGCCGCCACCAACCGCGCCCTGCCCGAAATGGTGCGCCAGGGCACGTTTCGGGCCGATCTGTACTACCGTCTAAACGTCGTGCCCCTGGTCCTGCCGCCGCTGCGGCAACGCAGCGGCGACATCGCCTATCTGGCCGAATATTTCCTGTCCATCTACCGCCAGCGCTACCACAAGCCCGGTCTGCGCTTCACCGAGGCGGCGCTGACCGAACTGACCGCCCACGACTGGCCCGGCAACGTGCGCGAACTCAAAAACCTGATCGAACGCCTGGCCCTTTTATGCCGCGAAGGGGCCATCGACGCGGCCGACCTGCCCGAAGACATGCGCCTTGGCGGCGAAGTCGCCCCGCGCGGCGCCCACTCCGACGCCCCCGTCACCCTGGAAGAAGCCGTGCGCCAGGCCAAGACCCAGGCCATCCTGCGAGCCTTTGCCGCCAGCGGCGGCGACAAGGCCCGCACCGCCGAAATCCTCGACATCAGCCCCCGCACCCTGCGCCATTTGGTGCGCGAACTGGGCATTCGCCGGGATTGAGAAGGACGAGCAAGCGGGCCTTGGCGGCCGGGCGGTTCAGCCCCCGGCGGGTTCAAGGAAGACGACCTGTGCGGGCCGTAGCCACGGCACGCAACGCACCGCCGCGCTCCCCCCTCCCAGACAAACTGCAAAAGACTTCTTTTCCGGTATGAAACTCGAAACCATTCGCTATAAATAACTGCGTTGACCGAAACGCGTCGCAAATGCCGTTGACATATTCAGGCCAGTCACCCTATCAATAGTAAGTTATCGGTTATCAAGATCGCGTCATCACGGGAAACTCCTGCAAATTGTTGGCGCATCATCCGCGACAATGGTTCATGTCGTGGATTTTTTTCTTTCATATCCTGGGAATGCGGAATTTTCCAGATGATGCAAACCTACACAAAGCCATCATCAAACGATCGGCCTGCCGCAAAATAGATGCCTAGGCGTCAGCGCGTCGAATTCAAGCCGGTCTTCTGATTTAAAAGCGCTGCCCAGTCACGCCGAAGCGCGGCACATCGCGCCAGGGGACGCCCCGCAGACAGAAGAGACAAACGAAATGCAGGCGGAGTTGTCGTTATCGATACAACTATAAGACCAAAAATGGAGTCTCCATGAAACGATCAGGCATTCTTGGGGCTGTGTTGTCGCTGGCGCTGCTGTCCGGCTGCGTGGGGGCCGGCAAAAAAGCCACGGAACTGGCCGACCAGGCCCTCTACAAGCCCGTGGAATACGAAAACGCCGCCGCCCAGGGACCGGAAGTGGTGGTGCTGCCCGGCAAGATCAAGAGCTGCAACTACGCTTTCGTGCAAAAAGTGACGTCCAACAACCTGCGCGATTTCGCCGAGATCGAACTGTCCAAGGACAATTTCGTCGTCCTCGACCGCGCCGACTCCCAGCCGTTTTTCCAGGAAATCGCCTTGGCCGCCAACCTCGGCGACGCCGACGGCCTCAAGGTCTTCCGCAAGGGCAAGTTCAAGGCCGCCCGCTGGCTGCTGACCTTCAACATCCTCAAGGCCGAACCCACGGTCTACGTCACCAAGGGCTTTGACGGCGAAACCGCCGGCGCGGCCATCGAACTCGTGGCGCTTATCGCCAACAAGGGCGAGAAAAGCTCCCTGGGCTCCATGGTCGGCAAAACCGTGGCTTCGGCCAAGGCCGCCGACACCTCGGCCATCTGGCTCGTCGGCCTGCAGTACAAGATCGTGGACGCCGCCACCGGCGCTCAAGTGGCCCAGGGCTACATTGAGGACAAAATGGAAGCCACCACCTCCATGAACTCGTTTCTGGGGGCCACCAACCAGCAGTCCACCTCCATTACGTTGGACACCATGGCCCAGCGCCTGATCCAAAAGGCCGTGGCCGAAATCGACAAGCAGCACAAAGGCCAGGCCCCGGCCGCCGAACCGGCCGACGGCAAAAAACGCAAAAAAGCTCCCGAGCCGACGGTCAGCCCCAAGAAGGAAAAGACGATACTCGCGGAATACAAGAAGAAGATAGAGACGCAGCGGGTCGATCAGGACAAAGAAAATGCCGTCGCAGCCATGCTCCTGCACAACGATGGCTACGCCAATCTCAACCAGGACGCCGTGCTCGGCACCCTGGCCAAGGAACACCACGACAAGTTCCACGCAAAATACGATAAAATGTTCTCCATCTCCCAGTCGTCACCCCGCTGGCGGGACAAGCTCAAGATCGACCTGTCCAACCTTTCTTGCGAACTGACCGAGTACAAGGGCGACACTTGCAAGATCAAGGTGACCGGCGACTACACCATGCGCTCCGGCTCCGTGAGCAAGACCTACCATAAGGACGAGGTGGTTGATCTCGCCAAGGAAGACGGTCAGTGGAAGATCGCCACATGGACCGAAACCCAGGACCAGGAAGTGAAATAGCCGACTGGGGCGGTCGGGCGGCCCGGGCGACGCGCGCCCCCGGGCCGCCCACGGCCTCATGGGCATTGTTTTTCATCGCCCGTTCGTGGCATGTCGGCCATGACGCCCACGGCCGGCCCGGCCGGCGCTCGCCCCGGCGGCGCCCGGCCAGCCGGGCACGCGCGGCGCGAGACGCGGGGACAAGCCCCGAAAAGGATACGGCGCCCATGCGACACGCTCTGTTTGCGACAGCCTTGGCCGTTCTTTGCTGCCTGCTGCTCCACCCCCTGGCCGCCCGGGCTGACGACGCCCCGACGCAGCAAGCGCCGGCCGCCACGCCTGCGGATCAGACGCCGGCAAATGCTCCGGCCAAGACTTCGGCGGACGCGCCTGCCGCTCCGACTTCGGTCGATACGCCGGCCGCTGCGCCCCAAACCGATGCTCAGGCCAATGCCGCCGCCCCGGGCGCGCCGGCTGCCGATGCCCCGGCCGCCGCGCCCGCTGCCGACGCCGGCCCGCCCAAGGCCGGCGAACTCACCGAGGCCAAAGGCCAAATCCGAGCCAAACGCGGGGCCGATCCCGAACGCGCCCTGGTCCAGGGCAATCCCGTCTACGCCGAGGACGACCTGGCCACCGGCCCCGAAGACAAGGGCCGCGTCACCTTCGCCGACGGATCAAGCCTGGACATCGGCCCGGCCAGCCGGGTGCTCCTGGCCGACTTCGTGTACGATCCGGCCAATCTCGACGCCTCCAAACAAGCCATCCGCATGGCCAAGGGCATGTTCCGCTACGTCTCGGGCAAGGTCGTGCAAAACGATCCCGCCCGCCTGCGCCTGGAATCGCCGCTGGCCGTCATCGGCATCCGAGGCACCACCCTGGACCACAAGATCGTGACCGAAATAAAAACCGTCAAAGGCGTGCAGACCGAGACCGTCAAGGAAGAACTCCACGCCCTGCGCGCCACCAAGCAAAGCCAGGTGGTGGTGGACCAACATGGCCTCAAATCCGTGCTGACCAAGCCCGACCAGGCCGTGTTCCTGCGGCCCAAGCTCCCAGGCTCGGTGCGGGCGCTCACCGACCAGGAAAAAACCGAATTCGCCACTATCC
>JAEZEM010000172.1 GCA_023417745.1 Pseudomonadota bacterium | reverse complement strand
GGCCTCCCCCCTGGCGACGCGGCTTGGCCTAAATTCGGCCATCGACATCGAACAGACGTGAGGAACCCATGGCAGACACCATCTACCAAGGCGACGTCGGCCTGGAAATCCTGGTCGACTGCGGCCGCGACCTGACCGGCGCGGCCTCGCCATCCCTGTGTGTGCGCCTGCCCTCGGGCGCGGCGCGCGTCTGGCCGGCGGCCGTGGCCGGCTCGGGCCAGGACGCCGCCAAATTGCGCTACGTCACCCGCCTCGGCGATCTGGCCGAGGCCGGCGTGTATAAACTCCAGGCCGCGCTGACGCTTGGCGACTGGTCCGGCCTGGGCCGGACGGCCAGCTTCACGGTGCGGCCGCGATTTGCGTGAGGCAGCTATGACCACTCCCGTTTACGATACCGTGGCCTATCTGGCGTCTGACCGGTTTGCCGTGTCCAACGCGGCCGGCGATTCCTTCGCGAGCGAGTTCGCGCCCGGCCTGCGGCTGCGGGCCGACTGCGGAACCGACGGCATGCTCCTGGGCACGGTGACGGCCGCCAGCCACGACGGCGAAACCGGCCGCACCGTGATCACCACGGCCATGGACGGCGGCGTAGCGCTGACCGCCAACCTGGCCGGCCTGCTCCACGGCAACGACCTGCCCGAGTCCCTGTGCGCCCACGCGGCGCTCCATGCCCCCGGCGGCCGCGACGCCCTGCCGGCGGCGTCCGTCGGCGTCTCGGGGCTGGTGTCCCTGGCCGGCGCGGCCGAAACCCAAGCCGGAACAAACGCCGCCAAAGCCGTGACCCCGGCCGGGCTGGCCGCCTCGGCCAAGGGGCTCATCGCCGCCAACACGACTATTTATGTGGCGACCACCGGCAGCGACGCCACGGGCACGGGCGCGTCTGGAGCGCCCTACGCCTCCATCGCCAAGGCCCTGTCCAGCATCGCGGGCAAGCTTATCGCCTCGGGCGCGACCGTGACCATCCAGGTGGCGGACGGCACGTACGCCATCAGCAGCGCCATCGGCATTGACCACCCGGACGCGGACAAAATGCAAATACTCGGCAATACCTCTGCCGAAACGACGGTGGCTATCAGCAGCATCGACACGACGGCCAAGACGTTCAAGGCGGCCGGCAATTATGTTTCCAACGCCGATGCCACGAAAAACATCCAGCCCGGGGACATTATCGGGCTGACCGGCTCCAGCACAAGCGGCCTTAACGGGGCCTACGTCGTTTCTGGCGTGAATTACGACGGAACAAACACGGCCATCGCCTGCACGGGGGAAACGCTCTCATCTGCGACAGTCGGCGGCGGCAGTGTTGTCATCAAGCCGTGCAATCGGTGCGTGATTTCTGGAGCCCCAGGCATTACTTGCTTTAATGTCACCAGAAACACGTCGTTCATTTCCGGATTCAGAATAAACGCTTCCGGCGGCGGGTCAAAAGGCGTCCTTCTTGACAATGCCAAATGTACTGTTGGAACTAAAGTCATTTGCCATGGAACTGAAACCGGCGTCCAGGCCAGCAATAGAGCATATGGTTTTATCCAAGGCATAACGTTCAAGGGGTGCGCGATGCCTTTGGCCGCCTACTATTCGACATTGGCAAGCAATACCCAAAAGACCATTTTTCATGGCGTTACCACAAGATGCGTCACAGCAATGTTCAACTCATTCGTTTATCTGGCATCATCTGCTATAATTATGAACAGCTGCGCGACAGACTACTCTCCTGCTGTCAATGCCGATGGCAATGGAAATTCCCAAATACAAGTGAGTTAGTATGAAAATTGTGCTAACCAGCAATCTGACTATTGAGGCGTATTATCCTGACACTCAGGATTTATCCGGACGCCATTGCGGTTTACTCGTCATCACTATCCCCGACGGCACACCCGTGGAGATCGGACAGCCCTGGGAGGTCGACCTGGCCGCCGCCCAGGCTTCGGCCTGCGCCGAGATCGACGCCGAGGCCGAGCGGCGGCGAAACACCGTGTTGACGCCGGGCTCCGGCCAGATGGCCGCCTACCAAGCCAAGGAGGTCCAGGCCCGGGCGCTTTTGGCCGACGACACGCCGACCGAAGCCGAATATCCCGACATCTACAATGAGATCGGCCTCACCGCCGGCTCGGCCGGCGAAGTGGCCATGGCCGTACTGGCCGCAGCCGAAAAGTGGCGGGCTTTTGGCCGAGACCTGGAGCGGGCGAGGCTGGCCGGGAAAAAAGCCGTGGGCCAGGCCGGGGACGTCGCGGCGGTCGTCGCCGCCCGGGACGGGGCTGTCTGGCCGTAAAATCCTGGCTTCGCCTTGTACGGAAACGAAAAAGACGCTAGCCTGTCCGGGCGGCTTTACAGCCGCCCGGATTTTTTTTGCCGGCCACGAGGCGTCCATGGACAAACCCCGCATTCTTTTCGTCGACGACGACCCGGAGATCCTGGCCGCCTATGGCCGCGCCCTGCGCAAACGCTACGCCGTGGAAACGGCCGCCGGGCCGGAAGTCGGGCTGGAACGCCTGGCCGACCTGCCCGACGTGGCCGTGGTGGTCTCGGACCTGCGCATGCCGGGCGTCGACGGCGTCGAGTTCCTGGGCCGAGTCCGGGAGCTTCGCCCCGACGCCGTGCGCATCATCCTCACCGGCTTTGCCGACATCGACGTGGCCATCGCCGCGGTCAACAAGAGCAAGGTCTTCAGTTTTCTGACCAAGCCCTGCCCCGAAGAGGCCCTGGAGGAGGCTCTTGAAGCCGCCTTGCGCCAACACCAGCTCATCGCCGCCGAAAAGGAACTGCTGCGCGGCACCGTGCGCGGCACCATCAAACTCCTGACCAACCTGCTCGAAATGGTCAGCCCCGAGGCCTTCGGCAAATCGTCGCGGGTCAAGCGCCTGGCCATGGACCTGGGGAGCTACCTGGGGATCGCCGAAGCCTGGCGGCTGGAACTGGCCGCCATGCTCTCCCAGATCGGCTGCGTCGCCATGCCGGCCGAAACCTTGCGCCGAGCCTATCGCGGCGAGCCGCTGCCCGGCGACAAGGCCTACGAATTCGCCATGCACCCCAAGATCGCCGCCGAACTCGTGTCCAACATCCCCCGCCTGCGCGAGGTCGCCGAGCTCATCGCTTATCAGGAAAAACGCTACGACGGCGGCGGCCTGCCCCCCGACGCCCTGGCCGGGGAGCGCATTCCCCTGGGCGCGCGCATCCTTAAGGTCGCCCTGGATTTCGACACTCTGACCGCCCACTACGGCCAGAGGCGGCGTTCGCAAACCCCCGAGGCCGACGCCCTGGCCCGCATGCGCGACCGCGAAGGCTGGTATGACCCGGAAATCCTGGACGCCCTGGAAACCCTGGCCACCCTGCCCGACGGCTTCGAGCCGCGTCTGGTCCCCACCGACGAACTCGCCGCCGGCATGCTCCTGGACCAGGACGTGACCGAACTGGGCGGGACCTTGGCCCTGGGCCGGGGCCTGGAGCTCAACGCCGTGTCCATCCGCCGCCTGGCCCGGCTGGACGGCGAACGCGGCGTCAAGAGCCGCTGGCGGGTGCTGGTGCCGCCCCCGGAACAACTGGCCTTTGCCATGATGCTTGATGGCTAGGCCGGTTTGCGCCTATCAAGGACAGGCGATCCGTCAGCCCCGGCCGCATTCCGGTCTCCATCCCCAACCATCCGGCCCGCGCCGACAGCCCCATGGCAGCAGTCCTACAATCCATCCCCGATTCGCCAAAGACCGCAAGCGAGCCTTTTCGCGGCGTTTTTTCCACCCAAACCGAGGCCTTTATCGGTTTCGGAGCGACCAAGCGCAAAGTTAAGCAGAACGTCCAGGTCTATGCCGAGGAGCAGCCCGACGGCTCCTATCTCCTGCGCAGCCTCAACAAGCATTTCATCCCCTCCGGCAAACCCCGCCGCGTGACCCGGGAACAGCTCCTGTCCGAATATCTGCCCGAGCCCGACCTTTACATGAACAAGGTCGTGCCCATGATGCTCCGGGCCAGGCAGTACGCCGACGACGGCGACGCCCATCGGACCGAGGGCGAGCTCATGTCGGCCGAATTCGAATACAAAAACGCCCTGCGGGTGGACGAAGAGCACATCCGGGCCACCTTTGGTCTCGGGCTCACCTACCTCGACCGGGGCGAGCTAGACAACGCCCGCCTGGTGTGCCGGCGCATCATCACCCTGGAAGCGGCCTTTAGCGAGGAGCACAAGCACCTCTTCAACGAATTCGGCATCAAGATGCGCAAGCACAAGATGTACGACCAGGCCCTGCGCTACTATTTCAAGGCCTACCGCTTAAGCAAGACTGACGACCATCTCCTGTACAACATCGCCCGGACCTATTTCGAGCGCGACAAACTGAAGCTGGCCCTCAAGTTTCTCGGCATGGCCCAGGCCATCAACCCGGCCTTTCCCGAAGCCGAGGCCCTTGCCCGGGCCATCGAACGCAAAGCCCTGGAAGAGACCCCCCTGCCGTCATCGGGACGGTCCTCGGCCAGGGACTTTTAACGAGGCGGCCGACCGCCGCGCGGGGACCCACATGAGCTTTCTCGGACGCTTTCTGGTGGAGCAGGGGGCCATCACCGAAGCCCAACTCGAAGAGGGGCTGGTCTACCAACGCGAGAAAAACCGACGCATCGGCGAGGTGGCCGTGGAGCGCGGCCTGCTCACCCCCGAGCAGGCCGAGGACATCCGACAGCGCCAAAACGCCGATCCCCGGCTTTTCGGCGACATCGCCGTGGGGGAGCGCCAGCTCTCCCGACGGGCCGTGGACGACCTGCTTTTTCTTCAAAAAATCCACCATACCTATCTGGGCGAGGCCCTGCTCGTGCTCGGGCACATTGACCGAAACCAGTATCAGGCGCTCATGGGCCGCCATTACGCCCTGCGCGACAAGGGGCGGGTGAGCCTGCGCTACCTGCAGGAGTTTTTCGCCGAGAACCGGGTGGCCGAATGCCTGTTCGCCGCCCTGTCCCGGGCCCTGCTCCGCTGGTCCGGCGAGGAAGCTGCGGCAAACGGTCTGGACAGCGCCCACGATCCCACCGAATACCCCGAACACGCCCGTATCGAGGGCACGGTTCTTGGCCAGCGGCGTTTCGCCGCCACTATCGGCCTGTCGCGCCCGCTGGCCGAGCGCCTCGCCCAAGCCGGCCCCGGGCTGGACGCTTTTTACGCCACCGTGCTCCACTATTTTGGCGACATGTTGCGCGACAAGGGCCTGCGCCTGGAAACCGGGACCCTGCTCCCGGCGGCCGGACATCCCCAGGGCTGCCAGGACTGCCTGGTGGTGCGCGCCCACACCCCCACAGGCCGACTCGGACTGACGTTCTGGCTCCAGGAGACGCCGGCATGAAACCGCCCCGGGCCTCCACGCCGGACACGGCCTGCGACGCGGCCCAGCGGGAAATGGCCCTGGCCGCCCGGGACATTGAACTGCTGCTCGGCTCCATCCGCTCCATCCTGGTCACCCTGGACGGCCACAACCGCGTGCGCCGCTTCAACGCCAGCGCCGAAACGGCTTTCGGCCTGACGGCCGGGGCCGTGGCCGGCCGGGATTTCTTCGAGCTGGACCTGGGCTGGGAAGGCCCGGCCGTGCGCCAGGCCCTGGAGGCCAGCCGGCGTACCGGCGCGCCGGCCCGGGTGGACGAGGTGCGTTGTCGCACGGCGGCCGGCGAGGAGCGCCTGTTGGGACTCACGGTCAACCCCGTGGCCCCGGCCGGCGACGAGGCCCCGGGCGCGCTGATCCTCGGCCAGGACCTCGGCGAGATCAAAGCCCGGGAACTCAAGGCCATCCACGAACGTCGGATGCAGGCCATCGGCCAGTTGGCCGCCGGCATTGCCCACGAAATCAACACCCCGGTCCAGTACGTGGGCTACAACGCCGGTTTTCTCGACGAGGCGTTCACCGAACTGCTGGCCCTGCTTGCAGGCCACGACCGGCTGCTGGCCGCCGTGGAATCCGGGGACGCCGCCGCCGTGGCCAAAACCGCCGCCGAGGTCCGGCGACTGGCCGAAGAGACCGACATCGACTACCTGCGTCAGGAAATCCCGGCCGCCATCGCCAACACCCGCAAGGGCATCGGCCAGGTGGCCGACATCGTGCGGGCCATGCGCCAGATGTCCCACCCCGGAACCGGGGAAATGCTCTTTTTCGACGTCAACGCCAGCGTGCGCGACATCGTGGCCGTCACCCGCAATACCTGGAAACATGTCGCCGAAGTGACCCTGGACCTTTCCCCCGAGCTGCCCTTGGTGTACGGTGCCCCCCACGAGGTGTCCCAGGTTCTGCTCAACGTGGTGTTAAACGCCGCCCAGGCCGTGGAGGAACGCGTCGCCGCCGAACCCTGGCCGCGAGGCCACATCCTCGTTTCCTCCCGGCTCGTTCCCGGCTTTGCCGAGGTTTCCGTGGCCGACAACGGTCCGGGCATGGACGAGGCGGTGCGCGGGCGCATCTTCGATCCCTTTTTCACCACCAAGGCCGTGGGCAAGGGCACGGGCCAGGGGCTGGCCATCAGCCACGCGGTCATGACCCGCCACGGCGGCGGCATCGACTGTCTGTCCCGACCCGGGGAGGGCACGACCTTTTTCCTCCGTTTTCCACTGGAAGACGGCCAGACGCAACACGGGGCGACCTGATCATGCCCCGGCAACCGGCAAAGGCGGCGGGCCAATGGGCGGCAAAGCAAAAATTTTGTTCGTGGATGATGATCCAGAAATCCTGGCGACCCTGAAACGCACGTTTCGGCGGCACTACCTGGTGGATACCGCCCTTGGCCCCTTGCGGGGGCTGGAAGCCGCCGCCGAGAACGGCCCCTATGCCGTGGTCGTGGCCGACTTGCGGATGCCGGGCCTGGACGGGCTGGAATTTTTCACCCAGCTCAAGAAAATCTCTCCCGAGACCATGCGCGTCATGCTCACCGGCTACGCCGATCTGCGCGCCGCCATGGACGCCGTCAACACCGGCCACGTCTTCCGATTCCTGGCCAAGCCCTGCCCCGAGGCGGACCTGGCCGAATCCCTGGCCGCGGCCGCGACCCTCTACGCCCAGGCCACAGCCGAACGCGACTTTCTCAAAGGGACCCTTCGCGGCATCATCAAGCTCCTATCCGACCTGCTCGCCCTGCAAAACCCCGAGGCCTACGCCCGGGCCATGCGCGTGCGCCGGCTGGTGGCCGACCTGGCCCGCTACCTGGACGCTCCCGACGCCTGGCGCATCGAACTGGCCATCACCTTGTCCCAGATCGGCGGGCTGGTCATGCCCGAGTCCCTGTTCGCCCGCCTGCGTCGGGAGGGGGATCTCGCCGACGACGAAGCCCGGCTTTTTGCCCGCCATCCGGCCATCGCCGGAGATCTTTTGGCCAACATCCCCAGGCTCGACGCGGTGGCCGCCATCATCCGCCACCAGGAAACGCCCCATGCCGGGGCCGGTCGGGACGTCCCGGTCGGGGCCAAACTCCTCAAAGTCGCCCTGGACTACGATGTGCTCCTGACCTCGGGCCGCTCCCGGGAGCAGGCCCTGGCGGCCATGGCCGGCCGCGACGGACTGTACGACCCTCGGGTCATGGCCGCCCTTGAAACCCTGGGCGGAGAGCGGGAAGGCTTGGCGCGTCGGGAAATCCCGGTTTCAGCGTTGACCCCGGGCATGATCCTGGAAGAAGATGTCGTCTTGCCGGACGCCGCCGTCCTCGCCTGCCGGGGCCAGTTGGTGGACGCCGGCTGGCTGGCCGGCCTGGAGATCGGGACGTTGCCGGCCGACGTCCGGTGCCGGGTGCTCGCGCCGCCGGCCGAGGACGCGTCGCCCCCGGGACTGGCCGACCCCGAACTGTTGGCCCTCTTGCGCCGGGTCGGGCGCGCCGCCGACCGCCCCTGACCCCAAGGACCCTTGCCCATGTCCAATGCCGTCAAACTGCGGGCCGAACAAACGGCCCGGCGCTACGAACGCATCGTGGCCGACTATTTCGCCGAAGGGGGGTTGGCCGTCCTTTGCACGGACGACGACAGCTTCATACGCCAGTGCAAATACGCCCTGGGCGCCCTGCGCCTCGACGTCAAGTCCGTGCTGCGCGAGGTGACCGACTACGACGGCGTGGCCACCCTGGCCGCCAAGGTCGCGGATCGCCTGGCCGTGCCCCTGCTGGTCTTCCTGGAACGCCGTCTGGGACTGGGAACCTGCCTCAAGACGGTGCGCACGCTCAAAAGCCTTTACGGCGACAAAATCAGGCTCGTGGTGACCACGGTGGAGCTTTCCCGGGATGAGCTGGTGCTCACCCACGAGGTCGGGGCCGACAGCTGCATCACCAAGCCCATCTCGGCCAACGCCCTGATGGAAAAATGCGCCTTCGCCATCCGCCCCAACAACCAGCTTGGCGTGCTGTTCGACCGGGCCGCGGCCTTGCTCGCCGCCGGCGACCTGGACCAGGCCGCCCGGGTGGCGGCCAAGGCCTTCGAGATCAAGCCCGACAGTTTGAAAGCCCATCTGCTGCTCGGCGACGTGGCCCTGGCCAAGGGCGAGCACGACCAGGCCGAAAGCCATTACAAGGATGCGGCCCGGGCAGAAAAACTCTATATCGAACCCCTCAAGCGCCTGGCGACCGTGTACGAACAGACCGGGGACGACGCCAAACGCCTGGCCTGCCTGACCCGCCTGGACGAACTGTCGCCGCTCAATTTCGAGCGCAAGGCGCTCATCGGCGAGGCCTATCTCGACCGGGGCGAAAGCGACAAGGCCCGGGCCTTTTTCGAGGAGGCCCGCAAGGTGGTGGGCAAGGTCGCCTCGGACATGGTCAGCGAAGCCCTCATGGAAATGGCCAGGCGCATCGGCGAACGCGACCAGGAAACGGCCTTGCGCTTCGTCACCGAGGCCATCGACGCCAAGGGCGAATCCCTTGGCCCCAAGGATTTGTGGATGTTCAACAACCGGGGCATTCTGCTGCGCCGCCAGGGCAACTGGCAGGAAGCCGCGGAGAACTACCGCAAGGCCCTGTCCATCGCCCCAAGCGACGCCGGCCTGCGCTACAACCTCGGCGTGGCCCATGCCGAGGGCAAGGACTACTACACCGCCCTGACCCATTTCGAGGAGGCCCTCAAGCTCGATCCCGACCTCCTCCTCCAAGGGCCGACCGTGGGCTACAACATCGCCACGGCCTACCACCGCTGCCGCGACCTGCCCGCCGCCCGCGAATTCCTGGCCCAGACCCTCAAGCGCCACCCAGGCTACGAACCGGCCAGACGTCTGCTGGCCCACCTGGGCCAATGACCGCCGCCGCCAGGCCGCCGCGCGCCAGGCTTTTTCGCCGCCTGACCTGTCTGCTGGCCGCCCTGTGCCTGGGCTTGCCCGCCGCAGCGGCCACGGCCGGGACCGACGCCCCCCCGGCCGTGACCGCCCTGGTTTGCGGGGCGCTTGTCCGGGAACCCGCCCCGGGCGAAGCCTGGCCAACGGCCAAGGAGGTGCGCCCGGGCGAGGCCGTGGGCGCTTCGGACCGAGGCTTTGGCTGCCGCTTCGTCGTCTCCGGCGAGGCGGGGCCGGCTCCGGTCGTCGTGGCCGTTCGTCTGACGCGGCCCTTGCCCGACGGCGGGACGGCCGAGGACGTCTGGCAAGCGTCGGCCCGGCCGGGCGAACCGGCCGTGGCCGCCTACGCCCTGGTCGCCGGCCTGCCCGTAACCGCCGGGGAGTGGACGCTGACCCTGACTCCGCCGGACGGTCAGCCGGCCGTGGCCCGGTTCCAGGTGGCCGGCCGGCCGGCCGAGGCCGCCGCGCCGCCGACCGCCATGCAAGCTGCCCCATCAGCCAAGGCGACGGCCCAAGCCGCTGCCGCCGTGGCGGCCGCGCCGCCCGCCCCGGCCGAATCCAACAGCCCTGCGGTCCCCCAAAACGTCCAGGCCGCGGCCCAGCCGTCCAGGCCGCCGGCCGCCGCCGCATCGGCGGCCAAGACCGAGCCGCCGGCCGCCGGCAAAGCTGCGGCCCCTCGGCCAGACAAGCACGCGCCGGCTTCCAAGGCCGAACCGGCGGCCGGCTACCTAGCCCTGCAAACCGGCCTGTTCGCCGATGCGGACAACGCCGCCGCCCAGGCCGCCAAACTCCGGGCGCAGGGACTGCCGGCCTGCCTGGCCGTTTCGGACAAAGACGGCAAACGCCGCTACCGGGTGCTGGCCGGCCGCTTCGGCGACCGCCGGGCCGCCGCCGCCGCCCGGTCCGCCGTCATGGCCGCCGCCGGCGTCGCCCCCGTCGTCACGCCGGTGGCGGCCGGGGACATCCCCAAGCTGCGCTGTCGGTAGGGACGCAGGAGATGTCCATGACCGCCTCCCTGGCCGTATCCTTTGTGGTGGACGACCAGCCGAAATTCCGCCTTCAGGCCTTCAACCTGCTGGCCACCCTGCTCGGCTCGGCCACCGTCCCGGCCCAGGCTGTCCACGTCCACCTGGTGGGCGGCCACCCCCAGGCGTTCCTCCGATTCCTGGCCGGCCTGGGCGTCGTCGCCATCCCGACCAAACCGTACGGCGCGGCCGCCTCGCCCTATTGCAACAAGCTCACGCAGCTGCGCTCCAAGGCCCTGGCCGGGGCGGACCACGTGGCCCTGCTCGACGCCGACGTGGCCGTGACCACGGATATTTCCCGGGAGCTGCCCGGGCCGGGGGCGCGGGGCAAGATCGTGGACACGGCCGCGCCGCCCCTGCCGCTCTTGCGCGCCCTGCTGCGGACGGCCGGCCTGCCCCGGGACCCGGCCACGGCCCCGGCCGGCTTTGGCCCAGGTGAGACCTTGGCCGCCAACTTCAACGGCGGGGTGACGCTTTTTGACCGCCAGACCCTAGCCGCCGTGGGGCCACGCTGGCTCAAATGGACCCATTTCACCTTGGAAAACGCCCGGCTCCTTGGCCCCTACGCCAAACACGCCGATCAGGTCGGCCTGGCCCTGGCCCTGATCGACCTGGGCCTGCCCCCCGGCCACCTGCCCGACCGGCTCAATTTCCCCACCCATCTGCGCCCGGCCAGCTACCGCTCGGAGCACGACCAGGACGCCGCCATCCTCCACTACCACCACCGCCTGGACGATGACGGCCTGCTGGCTCCCCTTGGCCTGCCGCGCCTTGACGCCGCCATGGCCCGGGCCAACGCCCTGATCCGGGAGTTCCAGGCTCGCCACGGCCAAGCCGTCGGCCTGGACGGGCTGCTTGCCGGCTGGCGGCAATCCCGCGTCCGGTCCTGAGCCGCCCCCGACCCGCCCGGCCTCTCGGGCCTTTCCCTGCCGGCGCAAGCCGGTTTTTTTTTTGTCGCCTCGCCCTGAGGCCGACCTAAAGAACGCCCTTTGCGACGTCGATAATGAAGACATAGAGGCACTATCCGCCACCCAGGCCGCGTGGCCCGCGGCCGGCGGATGACACAAGGGCAAGGACGCCCGTCGCATTCAAGGAGGAAACAACCATGGCTCTTACCATCAACAGCAATCTGATGGCCGTCAACGCGGCCCGCAACCTGTCCAACTCGTATTCCGCCCTGGCCACCTCGACCCAGCGCCTGTCTTCGGGACTGCGCATCAACAGCGCTTCCGACGACGCCGCCGGCCTGGCCATTCGCGAACTCATGCGCTCGGACATTTCGTCCATCAACCAGGGCGTGCGCAACGCCAACGACGCCATCTCCATGATCCAGACGGCGGACGGCGCGCTCCAGGTCGTCGACGAAAAGCTCATCCGCATGAAGGAACTGGCCGAGCAGGCTTCCACCGGCACCTACACCTCGGACCAGCGCCTCATCATCGATTCGGAATACCAGGCCATGGCCTCGGAAATTACCCGAATCGCCAACGCCACGGACTTCAACGGCATCTATCTGCTCAACGGCAA
>JAEZEM010000135.1 GCA_023417745.1 Pseudomonadota bacterium | reverse complement strand
ATGGTCATCGCCTACGGCTTCATCATCATGAGCCTGTCCTACCGCTATCTGCCGATCTTCCCCCAGGAAGTCGGGCTCAACAAGAAGTAGGACCGCGTTTCCCCCGAAACGACCAAGCCCGGCCGCGAAAGCGGCCGGGCTTTTTTTTCGACTGCCCGGGTTTTCGGCTGGACGGTTCGACCGACCATGTTTTCGATGGCCGGTCCTTTGGACAGGGAAAGCGGCTGGATGGGTGTCGTGCCGGTGGCCCGGACTCCTGAGACTGGTCCGGCTTGTCTCGCGTGGACGTTGCTCGTAAACTTCTCGGACTCGCACGAACCGAGGGGGGCCTTGCAGCCCCCGGGGAGGGAAGCATGTATCTGCCTGATGTGTTCCGGGAAGAACGGTTGGAAGTGCTGCACGCCCTGATTCGGGACTATCCCTTGGCGACCTTGGTGACGGCAGGCCCGCAAGGGCTGGCCGCCAACCCCATCCCCTTTTTCCTGGCCGAGGTCGGCGACAAGGGCACGCTTCGAGCCCATCTGGCCAAGAGCAATCCGCAAGTGGCGGATTTGCGCGCCGGGTGTGATGCCCTGGTCATTTTTTCCGGGCCTCAGGCCTATGTGACGCCGAGTTGGTATCCGTCCAAGGCGGAGCACGGGAAAGTCGTCCCAACCTGGAATTACGCCGTTGTTCAGGTCAGGGGAATTCCGCAGATCATTGATGACAGCCAGTGGCTGCTGACCTTGCTTGGCGACTTCTCGGATCGCCAGGAATCGGCCCGGCCGCATCCCTGGCGGGTGGCTGACGCGCCCGGGGACTATCTGGCCGCCGCTCTTCGCGCCCTGGTCGGCCTGGAAATCCCCATCGAAACCATGGTCGGCAAATGGAAGGTCAGCCAGAACCGATCCGAGAGCGACCGGCGCGGCGTGGCGCGCGGGCTGGAACAAGACGACCACGACGCCGCCATGGCCGCGCTGGTCGCCGCGACGCTGTAACGGGCTGCGACACATCCGAAAACGCGTTTTGCGCCGCTTTTGCCGGCGCAAAACGACAAGCCCCGGCTCGCGGCCTTGAAGGCGCGAACCGGGGCTTGTCGTTACTGTGCCGGCAAATCTCAACAAGTAGCGGCGATGCGCCGCACCACCCAGGTTTTGACGATCTGGGCCAGGCACATGTAGGCGAAGATGACCAGGGCGATAAGTCCCCAGTAGGACGTCGGCGGCACGACCAGGCCGAAGGAAGCGGCCAGGGGCGAGAAGGGCAGCCACACGCCTGCGGCGCAGATGGCCAGGGTCGTCAGGCCCAGGGGCACGCTGGAGCGGCTTTGCAGGAAGGGAATCCGGTCCGTGCGGATGACGTGGACAATGAGCGTCTGGGACAGCAGCGATTCGATGAACCAGCCGGTCTGGAACAGCGCGGCGTTGTCCCAGGCGTGGAACACGTGCAACAGGATGAAGAAGGTGGCGTAGTCGAAGATGGAACTCACCGGACCCAGCCAGAGGATGTAGCGCCGGATGTCGTCGATGCGCCAGCGCCTGGGGGCCTTCACGATGTCGTCGTCCACGTTGTCCGTGGGGATGGCCGTCTGGGAGAAGTCGTACATGAGGTTGTTGACCAGGATCTGAATGGGCAGCATGGGCAGGAAGGGCAAAAACGCGCTGGCCCCGAGCACGCTGAACATGTTGCCGAAGTTGGAACTGGCCCCCATGCGGATGTACTTGGTGATGTTGAAGAAAATCTTGCGACCTTCGACCACGCCGTGCTCCAGCACGTGCAGGCTTTTTTCCAGCAAAATGATGTCGGCCGATTCCTTGGCCACGTCCACGGCCGAATCCACCGAGATGCCGACGTCGGCGGCCCGCAGGGCCGGGGCGTCATTGATGCCGTCGCCCATGAACCCGACCACATGGCCCCGGGCGCGAAGCGCCGCCACGATAGCCTCCTTTTGCATGGGGTCGAGCTTGGCGAACACGTGGCAGCTCTCCACGGCCTCAGACAGCTGGGCCGGACTCATGGCCGCCACCATGTCGCCGGTGATGATGTGGTCTCCGGCGTCAAAACGCACTTCGCGGCAGATCTTGGCCGTGATGACGGCATTGTCGCCGGTGACGATCTTGGGCTGGATGCCGTGGGCCAGCATGGTGGCCAGGGCGTCGGCGGCGGTGTCCTTGGGCGGATCAAGGAAGGCCAGATAGCCCATAAGCGTCAGGGCGGTCTCGTCGGCCACGGCGAAGTCGTGGCGCGAGCCGTCGACTTCCTTGAAGGCCAGGGCCACGACCCGGAACCCGTCGTCGTTGAGCTCGTGAACGAGCTCCTGCATGGTCTCGCGGTGGTCCGCGTCCAGGAGCGAGGTGACGCCGTCATGGAGGCAGTCGTGGCTTTTGGAGAAGACTTCCTCGGCCGCGCCTTTGCAGATAAGCACCGCCTTGCCGGTCTTTTTGTCGCGCACGATGACGCTTAAGCGGCGGCGCATGAAGTCGAAGGGAATCTCGTCCAGGAGCTCGTAACGGTTGGGGTCGATGGCCGAGGCCGCGTCGTCGCCCGAAGTGATGACGGCCAGGTCCAGGGCGTTTCGCAGCCCCGTTTGCAGCTTGCTGTTGAGGTAGGCGTATTCCAGCACCGAGCAATCCTCGCGGCCGGTGACGTCAAGGTATTTTTCCAGGATGATCCTGTCCTGGGTGAGCGTGCCGGTCTTGTCCGTGCACAGGATGTCGATGGCCCCGAAATTCTGGATGGCGTCCAGGCGTTTGACGATGACCTTGTGCTTGGACATGGCCAGCGCTCCCTTGGACAGGCACACCGTCACCACCATGGGCAGCATTTCCGGGGTCAAGCCCACGGCCACGGCCAGGGCGAACATGAACGCGCCCATCCAGTCGCCGCTGGTGGCTCCGTTGACGATGAAGACGAAAGGCACCATGAGCAGCATGAAGCGCAGCATGAGCATGGTGAAATTCTTGATGCCCTTGTCGAAATCCGTCTCCACCCGTTTTTCCGACAGCTTGGCCGCGATGCCGCCGAAATAGGTGTGCGCTCCGGTGGCCACGACCAGGGCGGCGGCCGAGCCGGAAACCACGTTGGCTCCCATGAAGCACATGGCCCGATCGCTCAGCCCGGTTTCGCCCTCGGGGGCGGCTTCGCCGACGGGGCGAGCGGTTTTCTCCACAGGCAAGGCCTCGCCGGTCAGCATGGCCTGGTTGACGTGGAGATCCTTGGCCCGCACGAGCTGGACGTCGGCCGGGACCATGTCGCCGGCGGCCAAAAGCACCATGTCGCCGGGAACCACCTGGGCCATGGGAATTTCCGTCTGTTTCCCGTCGCGCAGCACCGTGGCCGTGGTGTGGACCATCTTGCGCAGTTCCTCGGCGGCGGTGTCGGCCTTGGCCTCCTGGATGACCTTGAGCGTCACGCCAAGGACGGCCATGCCGATGATGACCACGGCCGAGCGGACGTCGTTAGTGGCGTAGGAGATGGAGCCCAGGACAAAAAGCAGGAGCACAAGCGGGTTTTTGACCGCGTCGAACAGGCGGCTTAAGAGGGTGATTCGCTTGGCGGCGGCGGCCTGGTTGAGGCCGTACTTGGCCAGTCGCTCCCGGGCTTCGGCCGCAGTGAGACCCATGGCGGCCGGCTTGGCCACCGGGATGGGTTCAGTAAGGCTTTCCCCGACGGCGGCCACGTCCTGCCACAAGGCGTTCAAATGCTGGAAAGCCTCAAAGGGTTCGATTTTTTGTTTGGCGGCCAGGGCCGCGAACACATTGGCTTTCTGGACGAAGTGTTCCAGGGTTTTGACAAAGGCCGCTTCCGGGGCCAGGCGCAGACCTTCAGGGCCGAGGGCGGCCGGGTGCGTGGGAGCCTGGGCTGTCGTCTGCTGCGTCTGTTGCGTCATGACGCCTCCTTCGATTCGATGCGCGGGGGAGAGTCGGCCCAAGCGCCGGCAAGGACTCCCCCGATGCCGCATCAGGCCCTATAAGCCAGGGATGGCTTTTTCATGACGGAAACAGGACGGACAATCACCTTACTGAATTGGCATTTACCGGCGCTGCACCGGCTTGGCGTCCTGTCCTGCCTGCTCTCGGACAATATGACAAAATGGGCATTTACCGGCGTACTTCGGCCAGAAAGGCCAGGCTGGCCGCCGCGGCCTTGTGGAAGTCCACGCCGCCGTCGATTTCCAGCACCGGCAGGTCGCCCAACAGTTCCAGATAGGCGTTCTGGCTGGCCATGGACGGCTCGGACGGGTCCTCGAATTCGTAGAAAAGGCCCACGTCCTTCATGAAGGCCGGCATGAGGTCGCGCCGGTCGGCCAGCCGCACCCGGGCGGCGGTCATGGGCGAGGCGTCGCGCTTCCAGCGCAGGACGACAAGCCCAGCCATGGGACAGGCCAGCTAGAACCGGCCCGGGCCGAAGCATTCGTCGATAAAGGCGTCGTACTTGAGCTCCAGGTCCCACAGCTCGGCGACGGGCAGGGCCGAGAAGCGGGCCCGGTCGGCGGCGTCCGTGACCGGGGCGAGGCTGGGGTTATGAAGCACCGTGCCGGGGTTGACCCGGGGCATCTTGGCCACGCCGTGCATGACGAGGCCGTCGCCCTGGCGGGAAACCATGACC
>JAEZEM010000110.1 GCA_023417745.1 Pseudomonadota bacterium | reverse complement strand
CCCCAGACCCCCTAATGGGGTAGGGGTAAAGGGGTTTTCGGGGCGTACGGCGGTCGGCGCGCCTCCCTGTTGCATTTTCCAGGCTCCTGACGCCCGACGGCCGGCTTCAGTTTCGTCATTGGCGGCGTTTCCCCGCCGTTTGCGGTTTTCCGTCCGGCCGTCTCCCGCTCTGCCCGCTTGGCCGCCCGCAATCCCTCGCTTTCCCACGCCATCCTCCCGCCCCGACGTTTTTGCCGCCCTGGCGTCCTCCTGATAGATTCTATTATTTTTATAAATGTTCCGCGTTTTTGTACCCTTCGCATTGTCATAATCCTCTGGTCACGGTAGGTTATGCTAAACCTTTTATCAGGAGAGGGGACCATGGGACATGCCGGCAAAGGGGGCGTGCGGCTCCTTGTCGTGGCGGGGCTTGTGGTCGTTGGCGTGGGACTGTTCCTGGCCCTTGGCCCGCCGGGGCTTTTAGCCAAGTCCGAAACGCCCGACTTTTGCGCTTCCTGTCACGTCATGGAGTCACAGTACGAGGCCTGGTTCCACCACGGGGCGCACAAGCGCATCCGTTGCGTGGACTGCCATCTGCCCAACGACAACATGGCCAGCCACTACGTGTGGAAAAGCATCGACGGGATGAAGGACGTCATCGTCTTCAACTCCGGCCGGGTGCCCGACGACATCCGGATTTCCGACCACGGCAAGGAAGTGGTGCAGGCCAACTGCATCCGTTGCCACGAAACGGCCGTGGAGATGATCAACCAGAAGCGCTGGTGCTGGGACTGCCACCGCCGGACCATGCACCGCCACGTGGGCGTGCCGTTTACGCGCTAGTGTAGCGTCCCTTAAAGAATACGAGAGTATTTTTTAAGAAAAATTAATGGTTTTAGTCCGTTGGCCACAGAACGCCATGTGCGCTTTTCGCGGACGCGACACGAGAGGCGCGGCCAAACGGCGCAGGCGAACACGGCCTGACGGCGCAACGTCGCGGCAAGACGCCTATCCCTTGCCGGGACAACGCCAACGACAATCGAGTCCAACCAAAAGAGGGAAGCGCATATGCGGGGCAAACTGCTGTACAAATTGGCCATGGGCGCGGCACTGGCCGCCTTTCTCTTCGTCCCCTACGCCTGCTCGCCGCCAAAGCCCGAGCCGGTCAAGACCGTCGTCATCCCCGACGGCGAGATTGATCCGGCCGTGTGGGGCAAGGCCTATCCGGAAGAGTACGAAACCTGGAAGATGACCGAGGAGCCCACCCCGGCCGGCAAGAGCAAATACAAGCGCGGCTTCGACGCCGACCGCATCACCTACGACAAGCTGGCCGAATTTCCCTACATGGCCCTGCTGTTTAACGGCTGGGGCTTTGGCGTCGAATACAACGAGCCGCGCGGCCATGCTTACATGATCCGCGATCAGCTGGATATTGACGCGACCCGCCTCAAGGCCGGCGGCGTCTGCCTGACCTGCAAAACGCCCTATGCGCCGCTTCTCGTCAAGGAAATGGGCGTTGATTACTACAAGCTGCCCTTCAAGGACGTGCTCAACAAGATCCCCGAGCAGTTCCGCACCCTCGGCGTCGCCTGCATCGATTGCCACAACAACAAGGATCTGTCGCTGACCGTTTCGCGCGGTTTCAGCCTGACGCCGGCCCTGGAAAGCATGGGCGTGGACTGGAAGAAACTCACCCGACAGGAAATGCGCACCGTGGTCTGCGCCCAGTGCCACGTGACCTATAGCATCCCCAAGGACAAGGAAATGCAGTCCGTGGGCGTGTTCTTCCCCTGGCAGTACGGCAAGTGGGGCGGCATCACCGTCGAGGACATCATCAAGAAGATCAAGAGCGACGACTCGGTCAAGGAATGGAAGCAGACCGTCACCGGCTTCAAGATGGCCTTCATGCGCCATCCCGAATTCGAGTTCTTCTCCAACAACAGCGTGCACTGGAAGGCCGGCGCGGCCTGCGCCGACTGCCACATGCCCTACACCAAGGTGGGCGTGCGCAAGATCTCCGACCACCGGGTGACCAGCCCGCTCAAAAACGACCTGAAGGCCTGCATCCAGTGCCATACCGAAACCCCCGACTGGCTGCGGCAGCAGGTCATCACCATCCAGGACCGCACCGCCTCGTTGCAAATCCGGGCCGGCAACGCCACGGCTACCGCCGCCAAGCTCTTCGAGGCCGTGCACAAGGCCAAGGAGCAGGGCAAGGCCATTGATCAGCCTCTCTATGACCAGGCCAAGGACTTCTATGAGGAAGCCTTCTACCGGTCGCTGTTTATCGGCGCGGAAAACTCCATGGGCTTCCACAACCCCACTGAAGCTCTGCGCGTGCTTGGCGACTCCATCGCCTTTGCCGTCAAGTCCGAGGCCTACCTGCGCCAGATCCTGACCAAGGCCGGCGTGGACGTGCCCATCAAGGTCGACCTCGAACTGGCCAAGTATCTGGAAGGCCGCGGCTCCAAGAAGCTGCCCAGCCACCCGGACCAGGAGTTCAAGGACCCCATGGGCGTCCAGGACCGCTTCTAGTGTCGCGTCCACGAAAAGCGCATAAGGCATTTCGTAGGCAACGCAGTAAAACCATGAGCTTTTCTTAAAAAATACTCTCGTATTTTTTAAGGGACGCTACGCGAGCCTTCCAGACCTCCGACCATCAAAGGCCCGCCCCGGACGCTCCGGGGCGGGCCTTTTCCGTTGGGCGGCGGTCCTGCGCCCCATGCAGAGGCGCTTGCCGCCGCAATGCGGGCAACGGCGGGACAGGGTGGCCGGGCCTGGGCAAGGCCGGCGCCTCGGTCGGCTTGACCCTGGGTTACGCTTGCACTATCCGGCAGCAATATCCCCGCAAGTTTGCCTGGAGTGGCCCATGCCAACGCCGCGAGCCTTGTTGCGTCTCGTAACGGTCCTGTGCCTGTGTCTGGTCGCCCTGGGCCGTCCGGCCCGGGCCGACGACAGCGCCGCCGCCTACGACGCGGCCGTGGTCGAAGCCAAGGCCCATGCCGCCGATCCCGGCCCCTGGACCGTCTCCAACCTGAAAGTCATTGCCGGCCCGGGCTCGGGCGACGGCAACGCCTATGTGGACGGCCAGGTGGTGGCCGCCACCTTCACCAAGTCCTCGTATTACGCCAGCGCCTATCCCGGCCTGTCCATGCCCGTGTACGGCCAGCCCGCCTCCAGCGCCTCCTGGGTGACCGTGGGCGGCGAGCTCAAGTCGTATCTCGCCAGCCAGGGCGTGACCTTGGCCGACGTCAAGCTCGAAACCTCCCGCGTCCTTGGCATGTCGCAACAAAACAGCAACGACGCCGTGGTCGAGCTGCTCGTCAGTCCCGACGTCAACACCATCCAGCGCCCGACCAAGGACCCGTCCGTGGCCGGCCAGCCCGCTTCCCTGGGCAGCGCCGCTCCCTTCGTGCGGCCGGCCGGCATGACCGACGCGGCCTACGGCAACTTCGTCGCCTATTACAATTCCTGGGAAGCCGCTGCCTACGGATCGAGCAACTTCCCCTGGACCCAGCTCGGCTACACCTACCGCTGGGGCCTGGGGCCGACCCTTTCCGACATCCGGGGGCTGTCGGAATTCATCGTCCTTGGCGGCACGCGCTGGACGGTCTACGCCGTCTATTCCCTGGGTTCCTATCTCTACACCAGCGGCAACGGCTCCGGGGATTTCCGGGTCACCGGCGCTCTCGACACCCTGTGGGCCGGCCGCCAGTTTCAGCCCCGCGGCGAGTCCGTGGTCATCGAGGCCGGGGCCACGGTATCCGGCGGCCAGGGGCTGCTTATTTCCTCGCCGGGCTACACCGTGGCCAACGCCGGAACCATTACCGGAACCACGGCGGCCAAGTACGGCCTTGCCGGCACGGCCGACGTGGCCGTGCTGTTTCTGGGGCGCGAGGCCGTGCCCGGCTCCCTGGCCGAACCCTATGGCCGGACCAACACGCTTCGTAACGCCGGGAGCATCGATTCGCCGGGCACGGCGGTCATGGCCTTGGCCGGCGATACCGTCATCATCAATTCCGGCACGATCACCGGCGGCCAGGCGGGCGTGGTCACCGGCGACGGGGCCGACCGTCTGGAGCTGCGCGGGGGGATGGTGTCCGGCCGAGTGGACCTCGGCGGCGGACAGGACAGTTTGGTCGCCACCGGACCGTCCACGCTGGCCTTTGCCCTGGCTCCCCAGGGGACTTCGGCCGCGCCGGTGCAAAACGTCGAGTCCGTGAGCCTTGGGCCGCAGACCGCCCTGTCCCTGACCTTTGACCCGTCGGGCTATGTCGCCAGCGGCCAGCGCTACGCCATTGTTTCGGGCGGGTCCGTCGCCCTGCCCGACACCGGCCTTACGGTCACGAGCAACCTGCCCATGGTGCGTTTCACCGCCGTCGCGGACGTTTCCGGGCTTGCGGTCACGGGCTGGCGCGATCCGGGCTGGTATGCGCGAAGCCTCACCAGCCCGTCCCTGGGCGCGGCCCTGGACGCTGCCGCCGCCACGGTCCGGCCGGCCATGGAAGGGCTTGTCGGGTTTCTCGACCACAGCCCGGACCCGGCCGGGGCGGGCTCGCGGCTCTTGCCCGGTCCCCAGACCCGGTCCATGGCCTTGGCCGTGGACGGCGCGACGGCCTTTGCCGCCGCCTTTGCCGAACGCCTGGCCGGGCTGCGGGGGAGCACTGGCGCGACAGGACTGGTTGCGCCCGGATTTTACGGCCACGGCGCGGGCCTGGGCGATCTGGACGCCCTGGGTCGGCTGGCCGTGGCCGGGCAGCCGGCCGCCCTGGCCGAGCCCTGGCGCGCCGCCGTGCCCGGGGCTGCCCCGACCGCCCCGTCTGGTGACGGCCCGGGGCTGGCCCAGGCAACGGCCGAGGGGCCGGTGGAGGCCTTTGCCACGCTCTACGGCGGCCAGGGGCAGGGCGTTTCCAGCGGCGACGCCCCGGGCTATGCGAGTAGTGCCGCCGGGGCCATGGGCGGACTGGGGATTCGGGCGCTGCCCGGGCTGCGCCTGGGGCTCGTGGGCGGTTACGCCTGGACCGGGGCCGACTATTTCGCCGGCCGGGGCCGCAGCGACGATCAGGTCTGGCGGGCCGGGGCCTACGCCGCCCTGGACGCCGGTCCCTGGTATCTGGACGCCCTGGCCGCCTACGGCTGGCACACGGCCCGCATCAGCCGGCCGGTCTGGGACAGCGTGGCGCAGAGCACGGGGACCATGGGCGAATGGCTGGGGTTTGTCCGGGCGGCGCGACGCTTTGATCTCGGCAACGGCTTGGTCGCCGAGCCCTTTGCCGTCGGCCAGCTCGTGTCCCTGCGCCGGGACGCGGCCACGGAGAGCGGGGCCGGCGCGGCCAACCTGCTGACGGCCGCCGACACCAGCCTGTCCCTGACCTCGGTGGCCGGGCTGCGCCTGGAGAAGACCTTCGAATTCGGGAACTGGCGGCTGACGCCGGAAGTGTTGGGCGGCTGGAAGCACGAATACGGCGACCCGGCCCGGCGCGTAACGGCGGCCCTGGCCGGCGCGCCCGACGCGTCCTTTGCCGCCTCGGGCGGGGCCGTGGACCGGGATCAGGCCCGGTTCGGGGCGGGGGTCAGTCTTCGAGGCGGGGGCGGCGCGGCCCTGGCGGCCCGGTTCGACGGCACGGCCGGCGGCACGCGCTCGGCTTACGGTCTGTCCCTGGGGCTGCGGTTCGCTTTTTGATCCGAAAAACCTAGCGCGTCTTCGAAAAAACGGGCCTACGGCCGGTGCCCGCGAAACGCTCCGGGCGCTGGTCGTGGACGCGACACTAGCGCACCACCACCACCGTGCACGGGGCGATCTGGACGAGCCGCGTGGACACGCTGCCCACGAGCAGGTTTTCCACGTCGTCCTTGCCTCGGGAGCCGACGTAGATGGCGTCGGCCCCTTCCTCGCGGGCGATGCGGGCCACGGTCTCAGCCGGCCGGCCCGGCGCCCAGCGGGTGCGGATGGTCACGCCGCGCGCCCGGGCGATTTCCTCGGCTTCGGCCAGGATGGCCTTGGGTTCGCGCAGGTGGGCGGCAAACGCGATTTCGCAGTCCGTGGCGTCGCAGTCGAAAAAGGACAGCGCCTCCACCACGCACACGGCCAGGATGTCCGTCGGCGCGCAGCCGGCCCGGTTCAGCGCCCGTTCCAGGGCGCGCAACGACGGCTGGGAGCCGTCCAGACACACGATGCTCGTCTTCATGGCCTCCCCCTGGTTTCGCCCCGACCGGCGGCTACTCCATATGGAGCACCACGGCAAAGGCGGTAAAAAGGGCCCAGACTTTTTGCCCTTCGCGCAGTTCCAGATCCCGGGCGCTTTGGGTGGTGACCACGGCGCACAGGCGCGTGCCGTCGTTTAGCGCCACGATGGCCTCGCTGGTCAGCTCGCCCAGGCGCAGCAGTTCCACCTCGCCCTGAAACCGGTTGCCGGCCGTGGACCGGGGCATGTCCGTGCACGCTTCCAGCACCACCCACGGGGCCTTGATCTCGGCCGTGACGAAGCTGCCTTCGGTGATGCCGAGGTTTTTTAAGCTCTCGTTGGTGATAATGGAATTGACGGCATGGCCGCCCAGGCTCTCCACGGTGACGATGGACTGGATGTCGCCGCGCTGGATGCGGGCCACCCGGCCGAAAAAGGCGTTTCGGGCGCTGGTGCGCCGGGTTTCCCGGGTGAGCACTTGGCGTTCGACCTTGCGCCGCTGGTCCTCGGGCAGATGGAGAAAAGCGGCCGTGAGATCGGCCGTGGAATGGCCCAGAATGCGTTGGACCACGGGCAGGGGCACGTCGTCGCGCAGCAGTTCCACGGCCCGCGACCGGCGGATGGTGCTCGGATTGACGAGCTCCTTGGTGAAGCCGCATTCCTCGGCCCGCTCGTAGAACTTGCGGCGCACATGGCCCTGATCCAGGCGAAACAGCGTGCCGCGAAGGCCGGCGTAGGCCGGGTTGTCGAAAACAGCGGCCAGGGCTTCGCCGAGTTCAGCCGGAATCTGGACCTCGCGGCCCGGGCCGTCCTCGCCGCCGCCCAGCATCACCGACAGGCTCTCCAAGTTGACGTCGGCCCGGTCGTTTACGGCCAGCACCTCGCCCAGGCGCGCGCCGGTGTGGCGCAGCATGAGATAAATCAGGCGCACCCGGTTGCGCGACACGGCCACGTCGGGCCGTCCGGCCCGGGCGGTCCAGGCGGTGAAGGCTTCCGACAGCCGGGTCAGCTCCAGGGTGTCCAGGAATTTCACGTCGTCGGGCACCGAAAAGATGCGGGCCGCCCGGAACCGCTTCCCGCCGCTCTCGGCGTTTTTGGGCTCGTTCATCAAA
>JAEZEM010000105.1 GCA_023417745.1 Pseudomonadota bacterium | reverse complement strand
GGGCGTATGCTGAAAGCCGCCCTGGCCATTGCCCGGAAGGACTTGTCCCTGGCCCTATCCGGGGCTCAGGGGCTGGTCCAGACCGTGCTCTTGGGCTTGCTCCTCATCTTCATCATGAGCCTGTCCCGGGAGCCGGGCGAGCTCTCGCCCCCCTTGGCCGCCGCCGCCGTCTTCTGGCTGGCCACGGCCTTCGGTCAGGTGCTGGTGTTTAACTTCCTCTACGGCCTGGAAGAGGCCGAAGGGGCGCGCCTGGGACTGCTCTTGTCCCCGGCCCCGGCCCAGGCCGTGTGGCTGGGCAAGGCGCTGTCCGGCTGGGTGTTGCTTTTTTGCTGTCAGATGGTATTCGCCCCTGCGGCGGTCGCCTTTCTCGGGCAGACCGTAGCCGGCTCGCCGCTTATGGGGTTGGCCGTGGTCGCCGCCATAGACTGGGGGCTTTGCGCCTTGGGTTCGCTTTTGGGAGCCTTGTCGGTGGGGAAGTCGTCGCGGGAGTCGCTTTTGACCGTGATCCTTTTCCCGCTGCTCGTGCCGGCGCTTTTAGCCGGCATCCGGCTTCTGGAAACCGTCATCTCGGGCCGGGGGCTAGAGGCCGTGGGCGCCTGGACCGGAACGGTGGTCGCCTTTGACGCCGTTTTCACCGCCGCCGCCTTGGTCCTTTTTCCGTTTCTCTATACCGGCGAGGAATAGCTGCTCATGATTCGCCTGTGCGCCCTGGCCTTCGCGGCCGTTTCGATTGTTGCCCAGTATCTGATCTGGTTCTACGCCCCGGTGGAGGAATCCATGGGCGTGGTGCAAAAGATCTTCTACACCCATATGCCCCTGGCCTGGTGGTCCACGGTGAGCTTTTTCGTCAACTTCGTCGCCTCCATCCTCTATCTGGCCAAACGTCGGGACGCCTATTCCCGACTGGCCGGGGCGGCGGCGGAACTTGGCGTGCTCTTTTCCGGACTGGCCCTTATAACAGGCATGTGCTGGGCCAGGCCCATCTGGAACGTCTGGTGGACCTGGGACCCCCGGCTCACCACAACGCTCGTCATGTGGTTCGTCTACGCCGCCTATCTGCTGCTGCGGGCCTCGGACGTCGGTGGCCAGCGCCAGGACACGGTCCTGGCCGTTCTAGGCGTGGTGGCCTTTCTCGACGTGCCGCTGGTCTTTATTTCGGCCCGCTACTGGCGCAGCATCCATCCTTCGGTCCTGGGTTCCCAGGGCGGCGGCATGGAACCCGAAATGTGGCTGGCCGTTTTGGCCAACCTCGTGGCCATGGGCCTTTTCTGGTTGGCCTTGCTCGCCTTTCGCACCCGACAACTCGGAACCGGCGCGGCCGTCACGGCCCTTATGCGCCACGGCTCCATAAGGAATTAAGCCATGGGGAAGGAAGTCTACCTGTTCGCGGCCAACGTCCTGGTCTGGGTCGGTCTCGGCTGCTACGTGGCTTTTTTGGCAACTTCCCAACAGCGTCTCAAGCGGCGTCTGTCGCGCCTGGAGATCTTAAATGACGACAACTGAACACGGCCCCAACGCCTCGGGCCGCATGGTCCTGGCCTTCATGGCCTTTTGCCTGGTGATCATTTTCGCCGCCTCCTTCATCTACCGTATGGAGCGGCCCACCCTTGAGGTGCATCAGAAAAAAGGCGGCGGCATGGGCCAGGGCATGCCCGGGGGCATGCCGGACGCCATGAACGGCCCCATGCGCGAAGTCATGGAACTCATGCAGAAGCTTCAGGAAAATCCCGACGACCCTGGTCTGCAAATGGCCATGGCCGAACGCTTCATGGCCATGGGTTCCTTTGACCGGGCCAAGACCTTTCTCGACAAAGTTGCAAAGGTCCGTCCCGACGATCCTGACGTCTTAAACGCGCTGGGCGTGGTGCGCTACAACATGCAGGACGTCGACGGGGCCAAGGCGGCTTTTGAGGCCATCCTGGCCAAGGATGCCGAGGACTTCCGAGCCCGCTTCAACCTGGGCCTGCTCTATAAATACGCTTACAAGGACGAAGCCAAGGCCAAGGCGGCCCTGTCCGCCGTCATTGCTTCGCCTAAAACCGACCCCGAGACGCGAAAAACCGCTCAGGAAGAACTTGAGGCGAAGCCGGGTTCGTAAGCGAGATTGCTTTTCGTGTCGATTTGGTGAATGTTGCCGCCTAACGCGACCGTACCCAACCCGGGCCGGCTTAACGGCCGCTTCCGGACGCCGAGACCGATGTCCCTTGCAACCGCAACCGGAGGAAACGTGATGTTTGGCAGAAAAACGACCCGGGCCGCCCTTGCCTGCGCCCTCGGCCTGACCCTTGGCCTGGCCGCCGCGCCGGCTCATGCCGCCGACGCCATCAAGATCGCCGTTCCCACGCCGCTGACCGGCAGCGCCGCCGGCTACGGCGAGAACGTCAAGGCCGGCGTGGACCTCAAGCTCGAAGAGATCAACGCCGCCGGCGGCATCGGCGGCAAGAAGATTGAGGCCGTCTATTTCGACGAGCAGTGCGAACCCCGCGAGGCCGCCACGGTTTCCTCGTCCATCGTCAACGACGAGTCCATCGTGGCCATCGTGGGGCACCTGTGCTCCTCGGCCCACCTGGCCGGCCTGCCGGCCTACGTGCGCGAAGGCATCGCCGCCATCACGCCCACGGCCACCAACACCACCATTTCCTCCAAGAGCAAGGATGAGAAGGGCAAGGCTTGGTCCTTCCGCAACGTCTACCGCGACGACTTCCAGGGCAAGTTCCTGGCCGACTACTCGGCCAAGGTGCTGGGCTTGAAGAAAGTGGCCGTGTTCTACGAGAACAACGACTACGGCATTGGCCTCAAAGACGCCTTCATCAAGGAAGCCAAAGCCCTGGGCCTGACCGTTGTCGGCGAAGAAGCCTACAAGAAGGGCGACCAAGACTACACCCCGCAGCTGACCAAGCTCAAGGGCGCCGCCCCCGAAGCCATGTTCATCGCCGGCTACTACCCTGAAGGCGCGCTCATCGCCGACCAGTCCAAAAAGATCGGTCTCAACGTCATCAAGATGGGCGCTGACGGCTTCGACAACCTTGATTACGTCAAGCTCGGCGGCGCTTCGGCCGACAACACCTACCTGACCGCGCCCTTCCTGGTCGAGACCGCCGGGGCCGACGCCAAGAAGTTCATCGACGCGTTCAAGGCCAAGTACAAGCGCGACGTGGACTGGATGAGCGCCAACGCCTATGACGCCGCCGGCATCATCACCGAAGCCATCGCCAAGGCCGGCGCTGACCGGACCAAGATCCGCGACTACCTGGCCAGCCTTGATTCTCCGGAAAAGGGCTACAAGGGCGTCACCGGCGTCAACTACTTCGACGGCAACGGCGACTGCCTCAAGCCCGCCTACGTCAAGGTCGTCAAGGACGGCAAGTTCGTCCCGGCCGAAAAGCAGATGAACTAGGCGGCAACCGCCGCAGGAACGAAACGCGAACAGGCTGGAGATCATCCGGCCTGTTCGCGCTTCATGCCCCCCTAACACGCCAAACGCTTCGGAGCAGACGTTGCTCGAACAACAGCTCGTCAACGGGTTCACCCTGGGTCTCATCTACGCGCTCATCGCCGTGGGCTACACCATGGTCTACGGCGTCATTGAGCTGATCAATTTCGCCCACGGCGAAATTTACATGCTCGGGGCTTTTCTTACCCTGTCGTTTATTTCCATGGGACTGCCGCTGCCCCTGGCCGTGCTTTTGGCCATGCTGGCCGCCGCCGCCATCGGCGTGCTCCTCGACGTCATCGCCTACCGCCCCCTGCGGGAAGCCCCGCGTCTGGCCGCGCTCATCACCGCCATCGGCATGTCCATCTTTTTGCAAAACCTGGCCATGATCATCTGGGGCAGCCGGCCCATGCCCTTTCCCAAGCAGGCCTTGCCCGCCTTTTTCAGCGAACCGGCCCTGACGTTTTCCGACGTCACCATCTCCTGGATGCAGGTCACCATCTACGCCGTGGCGCTCATCCTCATGGTCGGCCTCAACCTCATCATCACCCGCACCCGGGTCGGCACGGCCATGCGCGCCCTGGCCCAGAACCAGACGGCCGCCGCGCTCATGGGCATCAACGTCAACCGGGTCATCTCCTTCACCTTCGCCCTTGGCTCAGCCATGGGGGCCATGGCCGGCATCATGGTGTCCATGTATTACAACACCATGTATCCGACCATGGGCTATCTGGCCGGGGTCAAGGCTTTTGCCGCCGCGGTGCTCGGCGGCATCGGCTCGGTGCCCGGGGCCATGCTCGGCGGCGTGGTGCTCGGCATCGCCGAAACCCTGGGCGCGGGCTACGTCTCCTCGCCCTACCGCGACGGCGTCGCCTACGCCGTCATGATCCTGGTCATCATCTTCCGTCCCTCGGGCCTGCTCGGCCGGGCCGTGACGGATAAAGCCTAGCAACCGGCGGCCGTCGCCGGCCGCCTCGAACCGACTGGAACACACATGCGCGGCGCGGCACATTCACT
>JAEZEM010000094.1 GCA_023417745.1 Pseudomonadota bacterium | reverse complement strand
CTGCCCCAGGCGCAGGCCGCCGCGCTTGCCGGCGGCCAGGGCCTGGCGCAACTGGTCCTCGGTGACAAGCCCGGCGGCGACGAGCATCTCGCCCAGGCGCAAACGTCTTCTTGGCTCCATGATCCGTGTATCCCGTATGTGTTAAGGGGCGCGATCAGGGCCGCGCGGCCTCGGAAACAACCATCCGCGGGTTCTTGTCCGGGCCGGCCGGGCCGGCCATCCTGGGACCGCCCCGCAGGCCCGGCCAGGGGCCGAGGTCGGTGAAGGCCACGGCATCCGGGCCATAGCCGGTCACGACGGCGGCCCGGGAAGCCAGTTCGTGCGGCAGCTCGGCCAGGGTCGCCTCGGCCGAGGCCCGGTCGGCGAACAAGGCGCCGAGCACGATGTCGTAGCGCAGCCCGGTCTCCGGAGTGTAGGTGCAGTACATGGAAAGGTTCATGTCGGCCCCGGCATGGCGGCCGAGATAGGCAAAGCCCTCGTCGAGGCTGGCCACGGCGGCCACCTTGACCAGGCTGTGACCTTCTTCCAGAGGCGCGGCCGGGATGGCCGGGAAAACGATGGTGTCGCCGGCCCGCACCCGGTCGAAATTGACGCCCGGATTGGCCTTGGCCAGCCTGGCCATGACAGCCCGACCGCCGTTGCCGTAAAGCCGGGCGGCCTGGCGGGTGACGGCCCAGCCCGAACGCACCACGGACTGGCCCAGGGTCTCGGGCGCGGCGGTGGCGGCGGCGCTCGTCTTGACCGCTGCCGCCTTGACCGGCGAAGCGGTTTCCACGGCCACGGCCCGGCCGATGCGGCCGGCCTCGGCGACGTTTGTCGCCTGGGCCGACTCGGCCGGCAAGGCGGCGGCGGACAGAGCCAGGGACGCGCCAAGCCCCTCCAGCGCCGTCGGATTGGCTGGCGGCACATGCACCACGGAAGCGGCCCGGGGGGCGAGAGGGCTTTTCGCTACCGGTGCGGCCGCGACTTCAACGGCCGGGCTGGGGCCGGTCTCGGAGCGGGCCGGAGCCTGCGGCTCGGCGGCGACGATGCCGGCCAGTTCCGGCGCGTACAGCGCCTGGGCCTGGGGGGACGAGGGCGACGGCGAGGCGGCCGGTTGCATGGGCGCGGCCAGCAGGGTGTCCAGGCGGCTTACGGCGTCCTTGGCGACTTGGGACAAATCCGACAGGCCAGGCAAGTCCGGGCCGGTCAGGGAAAACGCCAGGACCAGTCCGGCGCAGGCCACGCCGACGGCGGCCAATCGGGGCAGCCGGGGCAACCGGGGCAGACGTGACAACAGGGACCGGCCGCCGGCCGCCTCGCGCTCGGCCCGGCCGACCAGCCACCAGCTGACCCGGGGCTTGCCGAAACCCACGGCCAGCAGCATGGACAGATGGCACAGCCGCACGATCTTGCGCGGATGTCCGCCGGTGCGGCGGTGGATGCGGCGCAGGGCGGCCGGAGTGAACACCTCGGTCGTTTCCCCTTCGGGGGCGCAAAGAGCCAAACGCGTTTCGATCATGCGCCGGGTTTCGGCGCGGCTTAAGCACTCCAGGCGATAGCGGTAGTTCACCCGGTCGTCGAGGTTGGGGCGGGCGGCAAGCGTCTCTTCAAACTCGCTCTGGGCGAAAATGACGATTTGCAGGAGCTTGTGCGTGGCCGTCTCGAAGTTGAGCAGCTCGCGCAACAGTTCCAGGCAGTCGGGGGTGATCTTTTGGCCTTCGTCGATAATCAGGGCCACGGTGCGGCCCTGCTCGCCGCTGCGCCGGGCCAGCTCGGCCTTGACCACTTCCTTGAGAATTATAGGGTCGCGCCACATGGACGCGGCGTCGAGGCCGAAAAGCGTAATGATCGAGAGCAGGAAGTCCGTGGTGGTGGCGCAGGCCGGATCGTCCAGGAGATAGGCCTCGATGTCGCCGTCGGCCCCAAGGACGCGGGTCAGTTCCCGAGCCAAGGTGGTCTTGCCCGCGCCCACGGCCCCAAGCACCACATTGAGTCCCCGGCGAAGCCGCACGCCGATTTCCATGTGCTGCAGACACTCCAGGTGCGTCCTTGACCGGTAGAGCATGTCGGGATCGGGGGAATTGGAAAAAGGTTCCCGCTCAAGTCCCATCGCCAGATAGTAGCTCATGGCCTTCTCCTGTCATGCGCCGGCGCGGCCGCGACCGGCTTCTTGGCCGAGTCGGGAGGTATTCCCGGCCCGGCGTCTCCCTGTTGTCGCTTACTGCGTCAATGAGCCGATTTTATCCGTCTCGGCGGCGTCGGACGGCCGAATCATGGCCACGGCCGGCGGCGGGGCTATGGGTTTTTCCTTGAGAATGGTCGGCGTCACGAAGATGTAGATCTCCTCGCGTTTGATGCTTGACGCCTTGGTCTTAAAGGCCCAACCCAGGCCCGGAATGTCGCTCAGGTAGGGCACGCCGGCCTCATTGTCGCCAACGGTGTCGCGGGTCAGCCCCGAGATGACGATGGTGTCGCCGTCTTCGACCACAAGATTGGACTGGGTTTCGCGCTTGTAGATAAATGGGTTGCCCTGGACGGTGTTGGTGGTGTCCACCTGATCGTCTTTCACCACGATCTTCATGCGCAGGTTGGCGCTGTCCACCACGTGAGGCAGCATTTCGAGCTTGAGGGTGGCGTGGGCAAACTGCACGTTGGTGCCGTTTTGCGAGGTGGAGACGTAAGGCACGTCCATGCCGTTTTCCACGAAGGCGGAGTTGTTCTCCATGGTGGTGATGGTCGGGCTGGAGAGGATCTTCACCTTGTTGGCCGAGGCCAGGGCGGTGAGCTGGGCTTCCAGCACGTTGCCGGCGATGTTGCCGAACAGGAAGTTGACGCCCGCGCCAGCCGCGCCCAGACCCGAGGCCGTGGTCAGGGCCGAGGACAGGGCCGGGAAGTTGAGGCCGAAGCCCTGGCCCGAGGAGCCGCCCGGGAAGGTTGGCGAGGCGGTGGCGGACAGGGCCGACGACCCCGTGGTGGAATTGGACGAGGTACCGGTATTGCCGAGGACCGCGCTGGCCGCTGCTGCCGCCGCGATGCTGGCTGCGGTCGGGGTGGTCGTGGTCGTGGTCGTGACCGAACCATCGGCATTGACCGTGGTGGAGGTGGTTCCGCCTCCGCTCAAGTTGCCGGTGCCGTTAAGAGACGAATTCGTGGTGCCGGTGCTGCCCACGCTGTTGCCGGAGGTGTTGCCCAGGGCGGTGGTCGTGGTCGACGTGCCGGTCTGGGCCGGGGAGATGCGCAGGTTGGAATTTTTCAGCAGCCCGCCCCACTGCACGCCGAGCTGGCGACCGGTCTCGCGGTCGGTCTGGACGATGAACGCCTTGAGCTTGACCTGGGGACGCGGCTTGTCGAGTTCCTCGATGAGCGCCACCAGCCGTTCGGCGTCGTTGGGCGGCCCCTGGACGATGATGGAGTTGCTGTGCTGGTCGGGCACCACGGTGCAGTTGAGCTGGCCGGGATTGCGCGCCCCGTTTTGGCCCTGAATGTTCATGGCGTCGCTGGTGGCGCTGGTGGGGGTGATGTCGCGCACGGTCTCGCCGGGCTTGGGCTGGTTGGCCTGGCCCTGGCCGCCGGCCAGGCCGGACTGGGCCGTCCCGCCGCACATGGCCGACAGGGTGGCGTAGATTTTGGGCAGCTCGGCGAAATTGATCTCCACCCGGGCCATGACAAAGGGTTCCAGTTCCTTGGCCTTGGTCTTTTCGGCCAAGAGCTTGTTGTGGGCTTCCTTGAGCTTGTTTTGCTGCTCCATGTCGGCCAGGGTCATGACGCGGATGATGTCGCCTTCGACGGCGTAGGCCAGGCCGTTGGCCGTGAGGATGCTCGTGAAGGTCTCGTCCCAGGGGGCGTCGACCACGTTGACGTTGATGCGCAGGGCCTTGTCGCCGCCGGCCGCGCCCGGAATGGACGAGGACAGCACCACGTTCTGGTTGGCCGCCCGGGCCATGGCCCGCACCACGGCCACCAGATCGGTGTCGTACATACGCAGCGTCACCTTCTGCTTGGGCAGGGCCTTGGCCGGCTTGGGCGCTTCCTTCTCCGGCTTCTCGGACTTGATGGTCGCCTTGGAGAACTCCACCTTGCGCGGCCTGGACACCGGAGAATAGCCCTCGGACTTGTTGGCCGTGGCCTCCCAGTGTTCGATGAAGGTATCCTTCTGGGGCTTTTTGACGCAGCCGACGACCAGGACCAGGATCATCCCCGCCGCCGTCGCCGCCATAAGGCCGCCCGACCGTTTGTTTGTGCCCTTTGCTCGCATGGTCTTCTCCCGTCCCGACTTGCGCCGGTTCATCGCCCCAGGGCGTCCTGCCCGTCGTAGGGAATATCCAGTCGCTGGCCGTTGGCCAGGCTCTCCAGGGTCACCTTGTCCGGGGACACGGCCAGCACCTTGTAGCCGCCGCCCTCTAAGGTGTCGCCGGCCTGGTATTCGTAGCCGTCGATGACGGCCAACCGTCCCGAGCCCAATTCCACATAGCCCGTGAACCGGGGCACCACCGTTGGCCGGCCCGTCCCGCCCCGAGCTTCCAGGGGTTTGTCGTAGAGGACGGCGACCCGCCACGGCTTGTCGAGGGCGGCCATCAGCGCGGTCTCGACGCCGCCGGGCGCGGCCTGGCGCGCCAGGGTCTGGGCCGTTTCCCGGACCTGAGCGGTCACCTGGGGCTGGGCCTGGACAACCGGCTTCGGCGGAACCGCCGGACCGGCGTCCAGGAACAGGTAGCCGATGGCGACCACGGCCACCACGCCGGTTACGGCCAGTATGATCTTTTCCCGCCGGGTCATGCCCCGCTCTCCTTGCGTCCAGGCCGGCCTAGCGTACGGCCAGCCAGCACTTCAGGGTGAATTCGCGGCCTTCGCGGCCATACACGGTCGCGGCCGACTCCACTTTGACCAAGGGACCGAAACCGCCCAGGTCCAGCATGAACCGGCGGGCGGCCTCGGGCGTGCCGAGAAAGGCCAGGCGCACGGCCAGCAGACCTTCCCGGGTCACCGAAGCGGCGTCCGGGGAAACAGCCGACAAACGCAGGCCGTGAGGCGAGGCCAGCCCGTCGAAAATCGCGGTGAGCCGTTCCACGTCGGCCAGGGGGAGTTTGTCCCGGCCGCCGACCTGGCCCACTTCGCGGACCTTGGCCTGGGTTTCTCCCAGGGCCTTGGCCACGGGTTCGAGCTGGGCCCGGTCATCCAGCGTCTGGCGCAAGGCAGCCGTGCGCACGGTCAACTGTTCGATCTCGCGGTATTCCGGCAGCAGGAAGACCGCCAGGAATCCCAGGGCCACGGCCGCGCCCACAGCCAGGGTGAGCAAGGTTCGAGGCGGCAGGGAGTTTCGCATGTCCGCCAGGGTCATGGATTGATCTCCGTGAGTTTGACCGAAAGCACGAAACGCAGGCCCGTGGCACCGCCTTCCAGGGCTTCCAATTCACTGCGCTTCACCGAAACTTCCTCCAGCAAAGGCGAGCCTTCCAGGGCGACCACGTAGCTGGCCAGCATGGAGTCGAACAGCCGGGCGTCGCCAAGGACCACGCCCTCGATGATGAGCCGAGAGACCGGGGCGTTGGGGTCCTTGCCGTCCTTGAGATTTTTGGCGGTCTGCTTGGCGGCCTGGTCCAGGGGCTTGTCAGGCGGCCCGCATTCGGTGGTCATGGAACCGATGCGCACGCCGTCGGGAGCCAGGGCCATGGCCTCCTCCCAGACGCCGACAATGCGATTGCGGGAAGCGAAGCGTTGCATGGACTCGACCTTGCTCCGCAATTCCTCGGACTTTCGGGCGAGCGAGGCGGCGTCCAGGGAGCCGGCGTAGCCGGCCAGGCGCAGGCTCAGGGCGTCGCGCTGCCCTTCCAGGGCCTGGCGCTTGGACACGGCGGAAAACGACAGCAGGGCCATGCCGGCCAGCACCGCCGCCAGCCCCACCAGCGCCCCTTGTTCGAGCAGGCGCGAAGCGCGCTTGGCGGCGCGCTCTTTGTAGGTGACAAAAGCGCTCGGGGTGTAAGGCTCGTCGGACAGGGCCAACCCCAGGGCCTGGCTGAAAACCGCTCCGGGCAGCCGGCCGCCAAGCGTCGTCCCCAAGGGCAAGGGCCGGCCGGCCAAGGGGTCCAGGGGTTCGCAGGGCAGGCCCACATGGTCGCGGATGAAATCCAGAAACAGCCGACTGCCGCCCAGAGGTCCGGAGACCGTCAACCGGGTGACCTGCTCCTGGCCCAGGGATTCGCGGTAATGCTTGAGGGTCATCTCCACCTGCCGCACCAGACGCGAGGCCACCGGACGCAGCATGTCCATGATGTCGTCGAGTTCGAGGCCGTAGCCGGGGTGACAGGCGTCCAGGGACAGACAGTCATAGACGACGGCGTCGAGGAGTTCGCGGGCGTGGGAGGCTTCCAGAGGCCAGGCGGCGTCGCCGGTTCGCGCCTCCTGGGGCTGGGGTTGCGTCTCGGGCTCGGGCGTGGCCAAGCGGGCCGGAGCGTCGAGTTCCAGGACAAGGCCAGGCTCGGCCCGGCCGGACAGGGCGTCGAGGTCGAGAACCACTTCCTCGCGCGGCCCAGCCGGGGCCGCGGCCGGCGCGGCCGGCGCGGCCGGCGTGATCATGCCCCGGGATTCCAGGGCTTCGTAGACGGCCTGCTCCATGCCCGACATGGAGGTCTTGATGACCCGCACGAACATGATGCTGCCGTTGCTGATGATCTCCAGACGCGACCAGTTGCGGCCCACATGGAGGTTGGCCGTCGCCCCTTCGGTCGCCCCGTCCACGATGCGGCGGCGGTAAAGATTCTGGTGGGCAAAGGGTTCCAGAGTCAGTCCGGCCAGAGGGTAACCAGCCTGGGCAAAATCGTTTCGCAGGAGGCTCACGGCCTCGCGCGGCGTGGTGTAGACCATGGCCCCCAGGCGCGCCGCCCCCTTTTCCATGATCTCGCCCCGGCGCTCGAAATCGAAGACCACATCGGCCTCGTCAAAGCCCATGTCCTTTTTGGCGGTCCAGTAGACGGCGTTGTCCACCTGCCGGGAGGCCAGCTTGGGGATGGTCAGGAACTGAATGTTGGACCGGGCGCTTTGCGCGGCGGCCCAGACCTTGGGCGTCTGACCGGACAGGCACAGGCCGGACAGGGCACGGCGCAGCAAGGCGGCGAACTCCGGATGTCCCGGCTCCACGCCCTGGGGCACGGGCACGACGTCAAGGCCCAGCACCTCGAAATCGGCGTCCTGGCCGCGCACCGCCACGCACACGAGTTCCGTGGCCGAGATGTCCACGCCCACATGACAGGTCCGGCCGCCCGGGAACAGGGAGCGCCAGTGGAAACCGCGCCGTGTTTTGGGCGACTTCGCCACCGCCTCCGAGGCTATGCCGGTCGGGGCGGCGGCCAGCTCGGCGGCGGCCACAGGAGCGGGCTCGGCCATGGGGTTGGTCGGGGTCTCGGCGTCGGCCGCCTCGGGCGTTTCCGCCGTGTCGCTCGGGTCGGGAGCGCCGGACACGTCGGCCGCATCGGGCATCGAGGCCGTATCCGACGGGGCGGCGGTCCTCGGCTCTGGGGTGAAAAACGCAGCCGGCGCGGCGTCGAGATCAAGAATAAGTTCGGGCAGAACGTCGGCCGGGGCGGACATCGCGGTCTCGGCCTCGGCCAGTCCGGCCGCAGCCGGCGCGGCATCGAGATCAAGAACAAGCTCGGGCAGGGCCTCGGCCGGAGCGGACGGCGCGGTCTCGGCCTCGGCCCGTCCGGTCGCAGCCGGCGCGGCGTCGAGATCAAGAACAAGCTCGGGCAGGACCTCGGCCGGGGCGGACGGCGCGGTCTCGGCCTCGGCCGGCCCGGCCGCAGCCGGCGCGGCATCGAGATCAAGGACAAGCTCGGGCTGTACCTCGACCAGTCCGTCGGTCGCCGCCTCCGAGACGGGCTCGGCCCGGTCGGCCTCCACGGCGGGACTGGCCAAAGGGATCTCGCCAAACCCCGGCCAGAGCGACTTCGCCGCGAGCGCCCCCGAGGAGCGGGGGGCGGCGTTGGGATCATAAACAAGTTCCGGCAAGGGATCGCTGGCCGTCTCCGGCCATAACACCGTGTCGGGGCGCGCCGGCGGCCCGGCCGCCGCCTCGGCCGGGCGTTCGGCGGAAGCAGCCGAACCGGACCGGACCGCGTCCGCCGCAGGAGGACCAACCGTCGGC
>JAEZEM010000004.1 GCA_023417745.1 Pseudomonadota bacterium | reverse complement strand
CGAAGGGTGAGGCGCGTGAGGCGAGACGAGGGGAGGGAGAGAGGCAAAGAAGGCCTCCGGCGGCTGGGGGCCTGAGGCCCCCAGACCCCCCGCATAAAGACAAAGGTTAAAGGGGGGCGTTGGCCGGCGACATGGTCGATAAAGAACGGGATGTGACGGCTCGCCCCTTGGCGAGAACCGCAAGCCTGGCGGCGGTTGCTCTCCCGGCTTACCGTTAGGGAAAAAAGTAAATGGTTCTGGTTTGTTGTCCAGTGTTCCGTCAACGCGACGGCACCGACGTTTAAAATTGTTAAACGCAAACGGGATTCCAAAGGGCGGCAACCCTTTGGCCGCCGGAGGCTTTTCCCCTGCCTGCTACTGTTGCTGTTGCTGCTGCTGCTGCCCGCGCGCCTTCCTTCCCTCCCGCGCCGGACGGGCGCTTAAGCCTACGCCGCCGAGAACGGTCGCGCCGCCGAGGAGTTGGCCGGCGCTTAACGTCTCGTCCAGGATGAGCCAGGAGAGCAGGCAGGTGATGACGGGGATGAGGTTGATAAACGCCGCCGCCTTGGCCGCCGGGGCGTTGCACACGCCGTAGTTGTACAGGCCGTAGGCCACGAAGGTGACGGCCAACCCCAGGAAAAACACGGCCGCCACCGGCGCGAAAGTCAACTTGGCCGGCATGGGGGCGAACACCAGGGCCGGCGAAAAAAAGGCCATGCCGACAAAACTCTGGGCCGCCGTGAGATAGAGCGGCTTGTGGCGCGCCGCCAGCTTCTTGCAGGTGATGATGTAGCCCACAGCACAGCACATGGCCAAAAATTCCAGGAAATTTCCAAGGATGGGGCGCGGGGCTTGAGGACCGGCCTCGCCGGCCAGACTCATGACGGCCACCCCGGCCACGGCCAGCAGCAGCCCTGTCATGGCCCGGACTTCAAGTTTTTCTTTAAGAACGAAGGAGGCGGCCACGGCCGTCATTACCGGCAACATGGCGGTGATCATGCCGGCCTGGGAGGCCTGGGTCATGGTCAGGGCCTGGGACTCGAAGATAAAATAGAGGCACGGCTCGCAAAAGGCCATGAAGACGATGCCTTTCCAGTCCGCCCGGCCGGCGGCGAAGCCGCCCATGCGCCGCCAGATGAGCGCGAACACGGCCGAGGCCACGGCCATGCGACAAAAGACCGCCAATAGCGGCGAAAACTCCCGCATGGCGATCTTCATGGCGATAAAGGAGCTGCCCCACAAAATGGCGGCTCCGATGAGGGCGAAAAAGGCTGCCCAGGACATTTCGCGGCTTGTCTGCGACACGATGGGCCTTCCTTGCGGCCTGAACCCGGCGAAAGCGCGCCGGATGCGTTGGTAAGGCATCCGGGACGCGCCCGGAGGGACGCTATGCCCGCCCCTACCGATTATTGCAACCCCAACGGAGTGGTATCACATGACGTTTGAAGCACTGGAACGCCTGCCCGAATCGGAAATGCTCGCCCGTCAGGCGACCGTCCGCCAGCTGTTGGCTGAAACCGCCCCCCAGGCCGGCGGGTTGCTCGTTTTCTCGCGCCTGGCCATCTATTATCTCACCGGTTCCTGGGCCAACGGCCTGCTGTGGCTGCCGCTTGCCGGCTCGCCCGTGCTCCTTTGCCGCAAGGGCCGGGAACGGGCCGTGCTGGAGTCGCCGCTGGCCACTATCGTGAACTTTCGCTCCTTTGGCGACATAGCCCCCCTGTGCGAGCAGGCCGGCAGTCCGCTGGCTGCGGTCTGCGCCGCCGAACAGGCCGGCTTGCCCTGGAATCTGGCCAATCTTCTCACCGCGCGCCTGCCCGGCCTGACCTTCGTTCCCGGCGACGCCGCCCTGGCCATGGCCCAGGCCTACAAGTCCGAGTGGGAGCTTACCAAGATGCGCCTTTGCGGGGCGCGCCACAACGAGGGACTTTATGCGCGCCTGCCTGGGCGCATCAAACCCGGCATGACCGAGCGCGAGATCACCGGCGTCTGTTTCGACGTTTTTTACGAGCTGGGCCACCAGGGCCAGCTGCGCATGGGCAGCTATGGCGAGGAAATCTTCCTGGGACACATCGCGGTCGGGGATTCGGCCAACTACCCCAGCGTCTTCAACGGGCCGGTGGGCCTTCGCGGGGCGCATCCGGCCCTGCCCTTTTTCGGCTACGCCGGCACGGTCTGGAAAAAGGGGCAGGTGCTGACCATCGACAACGGCTTTTCCCTGGAAGGCTACAGCACGGACAAGACGCAGATCTATTTCGCCGGCAAGGCCTCGGCCATCCCGGACCTGGCCCGGCGCGGGCATGACCTGTGCGTGGCCGTGCAGCAGGCCGTGGCCGAGCGCCTCGTGCCCGGGGCGATCCCGTCGGAGTTGTACGCCTTGTCCCTGGAAATGGCCGAAAAGGCCGGGCTCTCGGAAGGGTTCATGGGCCTGGGCGAAAACCATGTGCGGTTTCTCGGCCACGGCATCGGGCTGACCATCGACGGCTGGCCGGTCTTGGCCAAGGGCTTCGACATGCCGCTGCGGGCCGGCATGACCCTGGCCCTGGAACCCAAGTTCGGCATCCCGGACCTGGGCATGGTCGGCGTCGAGAACACCTTCGAAGTGACGGAGCAGGGCGGCCGGTGCCTCACCGGCCAGAACTACGACATCCTCTGCCTCGACTAATCCATCCGCTCACCGTGGGTCGGCGCCTCTCCGGCCCACGGCGAGCAGCCAAAGCACATTTCTCCCGGCGCTCCCGCACACAGCCCCAGTAACGCCCCCCTTTAACCCGTTGGGGGGTCCGGGGGCCTCAGGCCCCCGGCCGCCGGAGGCATCCTCCCTCTCCCCGTCTCTCTCCTAAGCCACCACCCAGACCGCCAACCCTTTGGCGGCGTGGATGATTTTGGTGGAGACGCTGCCGAAGAGGAATTCCTCCTGCTTGGACACGCCGCGCCGGCCCACGACCACGGTGCCGTAGCCGCCTTGCTCGGCCAGCCGCAGCACTTCCAGGGCGATGCTTGTGCCGATGCTGCATTCGGTGGCTTCCCGCAGCGGCGAACGGCAGCTTTCCACGAACCGCGTGCCGATGTTGCCGTCGGGAATGCCAGCCGCGACGAGCATGGCCCTGGCCTGGTCCAGGGCGTCGCGCATGGCGGCGTTGCGGCGCTGGCATTCGGCTCTCCAGGCCGCGTCGTCGGCGAAAAGGTCCCGGTCGGCCGGCCGTTCGATGGCGGCCACATCGACCTGTCGGGTTGCGTCGTGCCCGACCATGGCCGCCACGTAGGCCACGGAGCGCTGGGCATTGTCCGATCCGTCGTAGGCAATAAGGATTTTGTCGGTGTTCATGGCTGCTCCGTGTCAGACGCCGTTTCGGCCAAGGGCTTGGCGAGCGCGGCAGAGGTCGTCGATAAGTTCGCCGGCCGTGTCGTAGTAGACTTCGGCGGCCAGGGAAAAACGCCGCAAGACGTTGGTCATTTCGAGCGGGATGTAGGGAAAAAGTTTTTGCAGGTTGACGATGCGGTTGGGGAACATGATGGAGCAGTCGTCGCTGGTGATTTGCGCCCGCAAGGCCGGAGAAATGGACTGGGTGGTGTGCTGTCCCATGCCGACCAGGAACTGAATGATGTTGCCCAGGCCAAAGAGGTCGAGGCCAAATGGGCTTTCCTGGAAGTCGAAGGTGTAGTCGAAATCGATCCAGCAGTACTGCCCGCTGTCGTGAAGCACGTAGAGGTGGTCGCGGCGCACGTCGCCGTGCTTTTCATTGCGGTCATGGAGCCATTTTATGGCCTGGCAGGCCTCAATGAAGCGTTCGAGGACGGTGGGGAAGAGGTCGTGGAAATAGTCGCGGTGCGGCATTTCCAGGGCCTCGATCTTTTCGTCCAGGCGCTTGCCGGCGACAAGGTCGAGGATGCGCACGGGATTGCCGGCCGCGTCGTAGATGGTTT